>JAZNUW010000001.1:0-12781 GCA_045592465.1 Acutalibacteraceae bacterium
TGCGACTACGGCTGTGAAAAGGTATTCGGCACATGCGAAGATACAGATAAGGATCACGTTTGTGATTACGGCTGTGACAAGGTATTTGGCACATGCGAAGATACAGATAAGGACCACGATTGTGACTATGGCTGTGATAAGTTCTTCGGTGTATGCGAAGATAAAGACTTAGACCACGATTGTGATTACGGTTGTGACAAGGTATTCGGCACATGCGAAGATACAGATTACGATCACGATTGCGACTACGGCTGTGAAAAGGTATTCGGCACATGCGAAGATACAGATAAGGATCACGATTGTGATTACGGTTGTGACAAGGTATACGGCGATTGCGTAGACAATGACAATGACCACGATTGTGACTATGGCTGTGATAAGTTCTTCGGAGTATGCGAAGATACAGATAAGGATCACGTTTGTGATTACGGTTGCGATAAGGTATACGGCGATTGCGTAGATAATGACAGCGACCACGATTGTGATTATGGTTGCGATAAATACTTCGGTACACACGCAGATTCAGCAGAAGACGACGACCACGTCTGTGACTACGGTTGTGGTGCAGTTCTTGAAGAGTGCGTAGATAACGACAAGGATCATGCATGTGATAACGGTTGTGACAAGGTATTCGGTACACACGCAGATTCAGCAGAAGACGACGACCACGTCTGTGACTATGGTTGCGGTGAAGTCCTTGAAGATTGCGTTGACGGCGATGACAACAATCATAACTGTGATATTTGTGGCAAGGACGGAGTTTCAGACCACAAATGGGTTGATGCAGATTGTGTAACAGCAAAGACATGTTCAATCTGTGGTGCAACAGACGGTGAGCCCAACGGACATACACCTGAAGCTGCGGTTGAAGAAAACAGACAGGAAGCTACTTGTGAAACAGACGGTTCTTATGATATGGTTGTGTACTGTGCTGTTTGTGACGAAAAATTAAGCTCAACAACACACACAATTACTCGTACCGGTCATGATTATGACGAAGGTGTTATCACAAAAGAGCCCACATGTTCAGAATCAGGCGAGAAGACATTCACCTGTCAGAATGATGCAAAGCACACATATACAGTGGATGTGCCTGCAATCAACCATGCAAATAAGGTTTATAATGCTGAAGTAGCATCAACATGTATCGCAACCGGTACAATAGAGCACTGGTACTGTGATGATTGTAAGAGCTATTTCACCGACGAAGGTTGCACAAATAAGGTTGACGATATTACAATAGCTATCGACAGCACAAACCATGTGAACACAACAACACACGTCAGTGTACCCGCAACATGCCTTGAAGGCGGTTACGAATCAGGCACATTCTGCGAAGACTGTGATACATGGATTTCAGGCCATAAGGAAATTGCTCCTCTCGGACATGACTATGACCGTACAGTTATTGAACCTACATGTACAGAGCCCGGTTATGCAACCAAGTTCTGTAAGAGAGAAGGCTGTGGCGACAGTGCTACAACTCCCATAGCTCCCTCGGGCCACGATGAGGTTGTAACAAAGGTTGTTGCTTCATGTAAGGAATATGCTCATAACATAGTTACATGTAAGAACTGCGACTATCAGTCAAAGGTTTACACAGGCAGCAGCTATGCACCTCACTCATGGGTAATTATCCCCGGTAAGGAAGCAACCTGTACATCAGCAGGATATACTGAATACAGCAGATGTGTTGCCTGCAACAAGCTGAATGAATCAACAACAATTCCTATGGTAAGTCATGTTGATAGCAACGGCGATGAAAAGTGCGACACCTGCGGTGGTAAGTATCTCGATGCAACAAAGGCTTGTGGATGTATCTGCCATAAGAGCAAGAAGAATATCATTATGAGAATCCTCTATGCGATTGCAAAGTTCTTCTGGAAGCTCTTCAGAATCAACAAGTCCTGTAAGTGTGGATTCGTTCACTACTGATAAAAACAAAAAACTCCCGGATTTATTCCGGGAGTTTTTATATCAGAATGAGACAAAATCCATTTGAAAAGTCATTAAAAAAACAAATTGCAACGGGGAATATATTGACACAACAAATGTGTTTTGCTTGTATCGTTTGGTAAAAAGCTATTGACTTTTAGAATAAAGTGTGTTAACATTATGTTAACAAATAAAGAAAGGAGATAAAGTCTATGATGGTAATTCTTGCAGCTCTTTCCGATGTAGTTTATTTCGTTAAGAAGTTTTTTGAAGACATAATCGCTAAGCTTACAGGCGGTGAAGAATAAATAACATATAGAAGAGGCTGTTACTTCGATAACAGCCTCTTTTTTAATGTCTCGTATCGTCTGAATATTTTTCGCAATATCTTGCCTGGAAGGAAGGCTCTTCGTCGCCTGCATATAAATGACTCAGATCTCCGTATTGAAGGCAGGTGAATATGGCAGTGCCTTTTTCTCTTTCCTGAGTTACAAGGCGAGTAACAGATGTTGGCAGAGCAACGAAGTTATGCCACATTATCATAGGTGAAACATTGAATATATGTGAGAGAATGACCGATTCCACGCCGAAGTGGCAAAACAGCACGATAACATCGGAATTTTCCTCTTTAACCTCGTAAATTCTGCCTTTATGGACGTATCCGTGCTTTTCAAGGAGTTCATCTATGCCGTCACAAACCTGCTTATAATGGCGCTTTACGTCGCCTTTTTTCATAAGGGGCACCTTATGCCAATCCTCATAGCTATAGTATTCCCTATATGCTGTCCAATAAGAGGGAAGTCTGTCCCAGCAGGCAGTTTTGCCAAATAAGCTCTTTTTTACAGTGCCTCTGAATTCATGAAGCCAATCTAGTGTTTCAGCCTCTCTGTCGAGCCTTGTCAGTGTGTAGGCGGCGGTTTTTTGTGCTCTGCCCATAGGTGAGCAGTAAAAGGCTTTTATATCGAGCTTACAGAGCCTGTCTGCAAGAAGACGGGCTTCTCTTATTCCTTTATCGGTTATGCTGTCGTGGGCATAGTCCGGGTCTGCATGACGCACTATCAGAATTTCCATATAATCTCTCCTTTGCGCTTTGTTGAATCAATTATAGCATCTGCGGGCAACAAAATCAAACGTAAAATAAAAAACAACCCTGAAGAGTTTCAGGGTTGTTTTCGTTGTTGAGTTAATTATGAAGCAGCTTTCTGTGAAATTGTTGTTGAGCCTGAAGCAATAACACCTATGTAGCTGTTGCCTGCATTGACAAGAAGCTCATTTCCTGCCTCGTCAAAGACGACAATGCTTGCATCTTCTGCGGACTTGATCCATGTGATTTTCTGGGCTTTGCCTCGTGAAATATAATAGCCTGTGCCGCCCTTCCAGTCGAGCTCAATAAGCTGACCGCCTTTATAGTTATGCACATCGGTTTCAAGCACAAAAACATTAGTGAAGTTAATCTGCTTGTTTTTGACGGAATCCATATGAGGCTTGCCGCAGTGGTCTTTATAGTAGGTTTTTGTTTTGCTGTTATAGGTGAAGGTGCTGTCGTAATAAATTGAATAATCAAGCTGAACTGTGTCAGCAGTTATTGTACCGGCAGCATTGGGTGCATCTTCATTTCTGAAGTTAAAGGCATTAACATCCTTGCCTTCAAGATAATCGGTACGCACATCATATTTTTTCAGCAGCTCTGGAATTTTCTTGCCGTTGACGTAGGCGGTATGCTCACTGCTGTATTTCTTGAGTCTGTCCGCGTCCCTGCCGAAAACAAGGGAGTCAGGATTCTGATTGCCGTCAAAGTAATCGATGCCGATTCGCTTGAGTGTGGGGGTTGCAAGGCTTTCGTTGCTGCCGAAGCAGAAATAAACTGCATCAAAGCCGTGAGCAAAAATGGGGTAGTAGTAACGGCAGCTGCGCACTGAGCAGATTTTAGGAACCTTGGTCTGATCGCCGTAAAGAGCCATAAGCCTTGTGATTCCGCCTTCAACAAGAATTTCAAAAAGAATATCAGCATCATATATGCCATACTGGGGGAGTGAGGCCTTGATGTTGTTGACCATAACCGCAACGGGTCTTTTGCCCACAGCAGCTTCACTCAGACCGCTTTCACCGGTGAGGCGGTTATAATAAACGGGCTTAACCTCTTCAGTGGTTGTCACTTCAGTTGTGCTTGTAGTGGTTTCTTCTTCATTTGGTTTATCTGTGCAGCCACTGAAAATTGTGGCAATAATAATTATAAGGCTGATAACTGTAAATAAATGCTTCTTCATGTCTTTTTTCCTTTCATAGGGGAGAGAGTTTAACTGTCTATTAGTATATCACTAAAAAGGTGTTTTTTCAACAAAATTCGAGGAAAAGAGAAAAATTTTCTTGACCTTGCAGTTTCTGTGCGGGCGGCTCCGCCTAAAAAAACAAGACCTGCAGTCAGCACCTGCAGGTCATTGTTATCAGCTTGTCATTTTCTCTTGCTTTACCTTGTGGTCGATAATATGTCTTGAAGCGAGCTCGCGGTGAACCTCTTCAAGTGAAATGCCCATTTCATTCATCAGCACCATTACATGATAAGCAAGGTCAGCAATTTCATAAATAGTTTCCTTTTTGTCGTCAGCCTTGGCTGCAATAATAACCTCAGTGCATTCCTCGCCAACCTTTTTGAGAATCTTGTCAACGCCCTTCTGGAAAAGATAGGTTGTGTAAGAGCCCTCGGGAAGAGTTTCCTTTCTGTCTTTGAGCAGAGCATCAAGACCCTCCAGTGAAAACTCGCTGAGCTCATCGCTGTGCCAGAGCTCGTTTGTGAAGCAGGAATCTGTTCCTGTGTGGCAGGCAGGGCCGTCCTTTTCAACCACAACTGTGAGTGCGTCCTTGTCACAGTCAGCGGTTATTGAAACGATGTGCTGATAGTTGCCACTTGTTTCGCCCTTGAGCCAGAGCTCCTGACGTGAACGCGAATAGAAGCAGGTCAGACCTTTTTCCATTGAAATTTCAAGGCTCTCACGGTTCATATAAGCAAGAGTGAGCACCTTTTTTGTTATAGAGTCAACAACGATAGCAGGGATAAGACCCTTATCGTCAAACTTAAGCTCGTTGATATCAAAATTAGCCATTATTATAACCTCACATTTATGTTGTTTTCCTGAAGAAGCTTCTTCAGGTCATTAATTTCAACTTCACCGAAGTGGAATATTGAAGCGGCAAGACCTGCATCAATGTCGGGAATTTCCTTGAAAAGTGTAACGAAATCTTCAGCTGAGCCTGCACCGCCGGAGGCAATTACAGGCACATTCACTGCATCACATACAGCCTTGAGCATTTCAAGGTCGAAGCCTTTTTTCACGCCGTCAGTGTCAATTGAATTGACAACAACCTCGCCTGCACCCATATCCACACAGCGCTTTATCCAGGAAATTGCTTCCATGCCTGTGTCTTCTCTGCCGCCCTTGGCAAAGACGTGAAAAACACCGTCAACGCGCTTGATATCGCAGGAGATAACAACGCACTGGTTGCCGTAAAGGCGAGCAGCCTGACTGATAAGGTCGGGGTTTCTTATAGCACCCGAGTTGACACTGACCTTATCGGCGCCACATTTGAGTACGCGGTCAAAATCTTCAACAGTGTTGATGCCGCCGCCTACAGTCAGGGGAATGAATATTTTTGATGCAACCTCTCTGAGAATATCGGTGAAAAGCTGTCTGCCCTCTGCACTTGCAGTTATATCATAGAAAACAAGCTCATCGGCACCGCATTTGCTATAAAACTCACCGAGCTCAACGGGTGAAGAAACATCGTTGAGATTCTGGAAGTTAGTGCCCTTGACAACTCTGCCGTTTCTCACATCAAGGCAGGGGATAATTCTTTTGGTAATCATTTTGCTGCCTCCACTGCTTCTTTGAGGTCAACGGCACCCACATAATAGGCCTTGCCCAGAATAGCGCCGTAAAGATTCATTTCTCTGAGAGCCTTTATATCCTCAAGGCTTGAAACGCCGCCCGAAGCCACAATATCCATGGTGTATTTTTCACTGAGATTTTTATAAAGCTCACGGTTTGTGCCCTGCATAGCACCGTCTTTTGATATATCGGTGCATATAACTGTTTTAACACCTATTTCACTAAGGTGAGCGAAGAATTCATCAACAGTAAGTGCACTTTTTTCAGTCCAGCCCTTGATGGCAACATAGCCGTCTTTAAGGTCAACGCCGACAGCAATTGATTCCTTATAGGTTGAAACCATTTTTCTGAGAAATTCGTCATCGGTTACGGCAGCAGTGCCGAGAATAACTCTTGTGACACCAAGGTCAATATACTTTTTAACGGTTTCCTCGTCGCGTATTCCGCCGCCTATTTCAACGGCAAGATTAGTGTATTCCACAACCTTGCGAACCTCGTCTATGTTGGGCGTAGTACCGTTTTTGGCACCCTCAAGGTCAACCATGTGAATGAAGGTTGCACCGCACTGTTCAAACTTGCGTGCAATTTCAATAGGGTTATTGCTGTAAACCGTCATCTCGTTATAATCGCCCTTATAAAGACGGACAGCCTTTTTATCATATAAGTCAATAGCAGGTAAAATCAGCATATCAGTTTTCTCCAATCTCGCAGAATCCGCGAAGGATGTTAAGACCTACATCGCCGCTTTTTTCAGGGTGGAACTGGCAACCGTAAATGTTATCCTTCCACACAGATGCAGTGAAATCTATGCCGTACTCTGCCGATGAGGCGCACTCTGCAATATCCTTTTGTGCAAAGTATGAATGTACGAAATAGACATGGTCGCCGTCCTTTAAATATTTGAAAAGAGGACAGTCTTTTTTGTCAAGCTTAAGTGCATTCCAGCCGATGTGGGGAATTTTCAGCTCTTTGCTGAGCTGGCCCTCAAAGGGGAGTATATCGGCATCTATAAGGCCCAGACCCTCGTGACAGCCATATTCATAGGAATGCTTGAAAAGCAGCTGCATACCAAGACAGATGCCCATAAGAGGCTTGCCCTTGGCAGTTTCTTCCAGCACAATTTTATCAAGACCGCTGTCGCGCAGCTTCTTTGCGGCATCTTCAAATGCACCAACGCCGGGGAGTATAATCTTATCGGCTTTTCTTATGGTTGTCTCATCACTTGTTATAACTGCATCAGCACCTATGGCCTTAAAGGATGACACAAGTGAAAAGAGGTTACCCACGCCGTAATCAATAATCGCAATCATTACAGCACTCCCTTTGTTGACGGAATAACGTCTTTGTTGTTTTCATCAATTGAAACAGCCTGCTTCATTGTTCTTGCGAAGCTCTTGAAGGTGCCTTCAATAATGTGGTGTGAGTTGGTGCCTGCAAGCTGCTTGATGTGAAGAGTAACACCTGCATGACGGACAAATGCCTCAAAGAATTCCTGAGTGAGCTCAGTGTCGAAATCGCCGACCTTTTCAGTGGGGATGTGAAGGTCATAATAGAGGCCGCTTCTGCCGGAAATATCAGCAGCAGTGAGGATAAGGCTTTCATCCATTGGCAGAATAAAGCTGCCGTAACGGGTAATGCCCTTCATATCACCGAGAGCTTCTCTGAAAGCATCGCCAAGGCAGATAGCAATATCCTCTGCAGTGTGGTGGTAGTCAACCTGAGTGTCACCCTTGCATTTCACATTGAGAGTGAAATCGCCGTGTCTTGCAAAAAGAGTGAGCATATGGTCAAGAAAACCGCAGCCTGTGTCAATTGTGCTTTCTCCCTTTGAAAGTGAAAGGAAAAGCTTGATATCTGTTTCTTTTGTTGTTCTTATAATTTCAGAGCTTCTCATAGCATTAAACTCCTTTAACAATTTCTTTCATCGCCTTCACCAGAGCTTCCATTTCCTCGCGTGAGCCTATGGTGATTCGGTTATAGTCTTTTATTCTTTCGTCAGTGAAGTGTCTGACGAGAATGCCTCTTTCACGAAGTAGGGTGTAAATATCTCCGCCGCTTATTCTTTCGTGCTTGGCAAAGATAAAGTTAGCTTTTGAGCTGAGCACCTCAAAGCCGAGAAGAGAAAGCTCTTCGGCAGTGTACTGTCTTGTGTCTGCTATTTTTTTGCAGTTTGTCATATAATAATCGTTTTCTGCCATAGCAGCAACACCTGCCTTCTGAGTCAGACGGTTGATGTTGTAGGGGTTGGTGGAATACTTTATCTTTTCAAGGTCTTTGATAAGCTCTTCATTTGCAAAGCAATAGCCGAGTCTTGCACCTGCAAGGCTGTATGCCTTTGAGAATGTGCGGCAGACAATGAGGTTATCATATTTTTTTATCAGTTCATAGCAGGAGGTGCCGCCGAAATCAATATACGCCTCGTCAATGAGCACAACACTGTTTTTGTTTGAAGCAATAATTTCTTCGATATCCTCTTTGCTCATTTCAATGCCTGTGGGTGCATTGGGGTTTGCAATAACGGTGAATCTGCCTGTGTTCATGTATTTGCTTTTGTCTATGGTGAAATCCTCTTCAAGGGGTACCATAGTTTTTTCTATGCCGTAAAGGTCACAGAAAACCTTATAAAAGCCATAAGAAATTTCAGGGAAAACAGCACCGTTTATATTGCCGTAAAGCATAAAGGCAAAGTTGAGAATTTCATCAGAGCCGTTTGAAACGAAAACATTCTTGCTTTCAACACCGTAAACATCAGCAATTGCCTTTTTAAGAGCACTGCTTTCAGGGTCGGAGTAAAGTCGGAGGTCACACACCTCATCACTGCTTATAGCCTTTATAACCGAGGGTGACGGGGGATAGGGGGATTCGTTTGTGTTGAGCTTGATATATTTTTTATCCTTGGGCTGTTCACCCGGCACATACTCCTTAAGAGGAGCAAATGCACTGTCTATGTATTTACTCATTTTTATTCCTCAAATCTTATTGTTGCACTCTTGCCGTGAGCTGTGAGTCCCTCTTTATTGGCAAAGAAAGCAACATCTTTATAAACTTCTTTAAGTGCATCCTCGGTGTAGTAGGTGAACTGTGATTTCTTGACAAAATCGTCAACACCCAGAGCGCTTGAAAATCTTGCAGTGCCGCTTGTGGGAAGTGTATGGTTGGGGCCTGCATAATAATCGCCCAGAGCCTCGGGGCAATATCTGCCCATGAAAATTGAGCCTGCGTGCTTTATGCTGTCAAGATAGTCAAAGGGATTATCAAGGCAAAGTTCAAGATGCTCGGGAGCAATTTCATTTGCAATTTCAATGCCTGAGGTTATATCCTCAGCAACAATAATCTTGCCGTTGTTATCTATTGAAGCTCGTGCAATCTCTGCTCTTTCAAGCATGGGAATCTGCTTTTCGAGTGAAGCTGAAACAGCCTTTGCCAATTCCATACTGTCTGTGACAAGCACTGCAGAAGCATTTTTGTCGTGCTCGGCCTGTGAAAGAAGGTCAGCAGCCACAAAATCGGGGTTTGACTTGCCGTCGGCAAGCACAAGAATTTCACTGGGGCCTGCTATCATATCAATTGAAACCATGCCGAAAACCTGACGCTTGGCTTCAGCCACAAAGGCATTACCGGGGCCTACGATTTTATCAACCTTTGGCACTGTTTCAGTACCGTAAGCGAGAGCTGCAACTGCCTGGGCGCCGCCGACCTTGAATATTCGGTCAACACCTGCAATTTTAGCAGCAGCAAGAATAACGGGATTAACCTTGCCGTCCTTTGACGGGGGAGTAACAATTGAAATTTCCTTGCAGCCTGCAATCTTGGCAGGCACACTGTCCATAAGCACTGTTGAAGGATAAGCTGCTGTGCCGCCGGGAACATAAAGACCAACCTTTTCAATGGGAGTAATCTTCTGGCCTGTAACAACACCGTTTTTCTCGTTGATGATAAAGCTTGTTTTAACCTGCTTTTCGTGGAAGTTTCTGATGTTTGCCTCAGCAGTACGCAGTATTCTGAGAAATTCAGGCTCAACTGCATTGAAGGCTTCTTCAATTTCTTCCTCAGTTACCTCGAGTGATGTGAGCACTGCCTTGTCAAATTTTTCGCAGTATTCAAAAAGTGCCTTGTCACCGTTAGCCTTTACATTTTCGATTATGCCGCTGACTATGTCGCTTACGTCAACAGTGTCAGCCATTCGTGAAAAAATTTCACTGTTTTCAACTTCGCCGTATTTATAAATCTTAATCATTGTTTTCCCTCACAATTTTTCCGAGAGCAGCAGCAATATCGCTGATTTGCTTCTCTTTGAATTTGAATGATACTTTATTTGATATGAGCCTTGCAGAAATGGGAACAATTGTTTCAATAGGCTCAAGGTCATTTTCATATAAGGTTTTGCCTGTTTCAACTATATCCACAATAACATCGCTAAGACCGAGAATAGGTGCAATTTCAATTGAGCCGTTAAGGTGGATAATGTCAATGTCACGGCATTTTTCGTTATAGAATTTCTGTGCTATGTTTGAAAACTTTGTGGCAACTCTCAGTGTTTCGGAAGGATTGTCACGAAAGTCTGTTTTAGCTGCTACTGCCATGCGGCACTTGCCTATTTTAAGGTCGAGAAGCTCATAGACATCGGGAGAGTACTCAAGAAGAATATCCTTGCCTGCAACGCCTATATCGGCAGCGCCTCTTTCGACATATATGGCAACGTCTGAGGGCTTGACCCAGAAGTAACGCACACCTACTTCTTCATTTTCAAATATAAGCTTTCTGCCTTTTTCTTTTATCGAAGGGCATTCATAGCCCGACTGTTCAAACATGGCATAAACCTTTTCACCGAGTCTTCCTTTGGGAAGAGCAACGTTAATATATTCCATCAGGCACCCTCCAATCCGTTTTTAGTCAGTCTTATAAGGTTTCTGCATCTTATGCTGCTGTCAGGCTCATCGAGCACAATAACACTAAGACCGTTTTCAGAAAGTGATTCAACGGTTTTTATAATCTGTGCAGGTGAACAGCTGCTGTCTTTTATAATAACAAAGTCATAGTCATATTCACTGACTTCTCTGCCGTGTCTTTCAAGAGCATCAAGATAAACTGCAAAGCCGACCGCACCGGAGGTTTTGCCCATTTTTTTCATAAGTTTATCATAGTGACCGCCTGAAAGCACACTTGTGGGTATACCGAAAATATAGCCCTTGAAAACGATGCCGCTGTAATAGCCCTTATCGTTGACGATTGAAAAATCGATTCTGATTTTATCTGTCAGACCTGATTCTTCTATGCTTTTGCAGATTTCGGCAAACTCATCGAGAGCAGCATCACTTTTTTCGCTTATACCCCTGAAGGCTGAAATAACATCAGCAACAGATTTATAGCTTGACATAAGCTTTGAGATTATATCATAAGCCGCCTGTGTGATATTTCCTTTTTCGAACAAAGAAGCTATTTCATCAATACTTTTATTCTGTATGCTTTCGAGCACTCCTGCTTTGACGCCTTCGCTCAGGTCACAGGCCTTGATAAGGCTTGAAACAAGACCCGCATGAGCGATATCAACAATATAATTGGGGTCAATATTTTCAAGGCTTTTAAGTGCCAGATAAAGTACCTCACAGATATCGTATAAGCCTATGTCACCGATGCATTCAAGGCCGGTCTGATTAATTTCCTTGAAGGAGTGTGAATCATTGGAAATGCGGTAAACATTTTCGTTGTAATAGAGCTTTTCCACAACGCCTTTTTTATCTTTGGCGTTCTTAATAATTGAAAGAGTGACGTCAGGCTTAAGAGCAAGAAGTCTGCCGTTGGTGTCGGTGAAGGTGATAATGCCGTCACTGATAAGGAAATCCTTATTTCTGACATAGAGGTCATATTCCTCAAACTTACTCATTTTAAATCTGACATAACCGAATCTTCTGTAAAGTGAACGAAGACCGTAAACTGCTTTTTCGTCGTTTCTTAATATTTTTTCGCTGAGCATAATCTTATCCCTTCTTATCTGTTCTTTCAATGGCTGTTTTATATCCGCCGCTGCCGTAATTGACACACTTGCCGACGCGGCATATAGTGGCAGTGCTTGCACCTGTGAGTTTATTTATTTCGATATAGCTTTTGCCTTCATAGAGAAGCTTTGCAACCTCAAGGCGCTGAGCTATGGAATTAAGCTCCTGAATAGTGCAGACATCGTCAAAAAAGTCAGCACATTCCTCTTTGGTTTCAAGAGAAAGAATAGCTTCAAAGAAGCTGTCAATTGATGTGTTATCGAGTTTATGCATGGCAAAATACTCCCATTCGTTTTAATGTGCTAGTATTCTAACACATCACCGTGCTAAAGTCAACAGGTTTTTCACTTTTATTTCAACTTTTTCCGGGGTACTCTGCCGAAGGCTTTCGGTTGACAATTTTTTATTAAAATGATATTATTAAAAAAATATTATTCCCAAGGAGGATATATTATGAAAGCATATAAATTCTGGTTCTGCACAGGCTCACAGGATCTTTACGGTGATGAGTGTCTGAGCCACGTTGCAGACCATTCAAAAATTATTGTTGAGGAGCTTAACAAGAGTGGCATACTTCCCTTTGAGGTTGTCTGGAAGCCTACCCTTATCACAAATGAGCTTATCAGAAAGACATTCAATGAGGCTAATATTGATGAGGAATGTGCAGGTGTTATCACATGGATGCACACCTTCTCACCTGCAAAGTCATGGATTCTGGGCCATCAGGAATATAAGAAGCCTCTGCTTCACCTTCACACACAGTTCAATGAGGAGATTCCTTATGACACAATTGATATGGATTTCATGAATGAAAACCAGTCAGCACACGGTGACAGAGAATATGCTCACATTCTTGCCCGTATGGGTATTGAAAGAGAAACTGTAGTAGGCCACTGGTCAAACAGTGCTGTCAAAGAGAGAATTGCAGCCTGGATGAGAACTGCCGTAGGTATTGCAGAAAGCTCA
>JAZNUW010000002.1:0-15027 GCA_045592465.1 Acutalibacteraceae bacterium
CTTTAACGATAAGTTTTATCATATCTGCCTTGAAGGTCTTGAGAGTGATGCTGATTATAAGCTGACGTTTGACGATAAAGAGATGACCTTTGGCGGTGCATATCTTATGAATGCAGGCATAAGCTTTGAAATGGGCGGCACCCTTTCATCAAGAGTTATCAGAATCAAAAAAATATAATTAAGAGGTCGGCATCTGCCGACCTCTTTAAGCTTTATGTTCAGTTTACAACATTAACGGGCTTTCCGCTGACGAAGCCTTCAACATTACTTCTGAAAATGTTCATAAGTCTGCTTCTTGCCTCAAAGCTTGCCCAGGCAATATGGGGAGTGATAAGACACTTCTCACATTTCAACAGAGGATTATCCTGCTTAGCGGGCTCGACTGAGAGCACGTCAACGCCTGCACCTGCAATAAGGCCTTCGTCGAGTGCCTTTGCAAGGTCTGCTTCATTAATAACAGGTCCTCGGGAGGTGTTGATAAGAATGGCAGTATTTTTCATTCTGCTGAGGAATTCATAATTAACGAGCCCTGTTGTTTCAGCAGTGAGAGGGCAGTGAAGTGAAATGATATCACTGCTTTCTATAACCTCATCAAGAGAAACAAAATTCACCTTGCCGAAGCCGCTGTATGTTCTTGTGTTAGGGGAGTAGGCAATAACCTTCATGCCAAAGGCGTTTGCAATCTGTGCCACAGCACTGCCTATTTTGCCGAAGCCCACAATGCCGAGGGTTTTATGGGCAATCTCGGTTATGGGTGTTTTCCAATAACAGAAATGCTCGCTTGAGCACCAGTCGCCGTTTTTGACACTGTCATTATGAAGGGCAACCTGATTTGTTATTTCAAGAATAAAAGCAAACACAAGCTGTGCCACACCGTCAGTGCTGTAAGCAGGTATATTTGAAACAGTTATACCTTTTTCTCTTGCAAAGGCTGTGTCAATAACATTATAGCCTGTTGCAAGGGTTGAAATATACTTTACCTTCGGCAGCTGACTGAGAATATCTGCAGTGAGCACGGTTTTGTTAGTTACTATAATATCAGCATCAATGCTTCTTTCAATTACCTTTTCAGGGGGAGTAATATCATAAATATCATATTCATCCACAACCTCTGAGAGCCAGTCCCATGAAAGGTCGCCGGGATTTTCTGCATACGCATCAAGAATTACAAGTTTCATTTGGTTAACCTCCATTACATATAGATTTCACATTAATATTATATCATAAGTGTGAAGTAATGTCATTATCTTTGAAAAAAATTTAAATATTCTCTTGATGATTTTGTGTATTATTTGTAAAGATGTACTTATTTTTGGGAAAATTTTTAAAATGTGTTGACCTTATGACGGATTTGTTATAAAATAATATAGCTTGTATTATGCAAACAATCATTTGGGAGATGGATTATTTGAATAAGCATAAAAGAAGAGTATATATGCTCAACACAATGGCATTTGTCTGCTTTCTTCTGGCGCTCGTTCTTATTGTACTTCTCAGGGTTTTCAGACTTGAGGCATTTCTTGAATGGTATGGCAGGTATAATGACACACTGCTTTATTATGAAATCTGGATGCAGACCTACGGCGCAACCTGGATTTCGGTTATATCAATCCTTGCGAATTTTGCCCTGAAGGCACTGATTCCCTGGTTTCCGATTCCTTGCCTTTGCGTTGTCAGCGGTGTGTTGTTCGAGTGGTATTATGCACTGCTTATCAATCTTGCCGGTATGATAATTCTTTTCACCATAAAGTTTTTCTGGGGAAAGAAATTCGGCGGAGGTAATGCTGAAAAAATCCTGGCAAAATATGATACGGCACACAATTTTATCGATAGCAGTAAGCTTGGCTCGCACCTTGTGCTGTTTCTGCTGAGATTTATGCCGTGCATTCCTGTCAATTCTGTCAGCTGCCTTTACGGAACAACCTATATTTCTTATTGGAGCTACATAGTAATTTCCGCTGCAGGCTTCATATACAAGCTGTTTTCATACACTGTTATCGGCAGAAATGTGTTTGATCCGGCATCTGCAAGCTTTATTGTGCCGTTTATACTTTTGCTGATATTCTCAGGAATGGTTCTGCTGTTTTTGAGCGGTGCATTTGAAATCAGAAGTTTATCAAAAAACAAATAATGAAAGGTTGAATGTTACGATGAGCTTTACTCAGGTAAAAAAGCTTCTTGAAGATAAGTGTCTTGATGACAGTTTTTCAAAGGTCTATCTCAAAGAACATTATGATATACAATACAAGAGGTTTCTTGAGGTGCTTGATTCTTTCAGGAATCTTTTTGACAAAGATGAAAAACGTGAAATCGCTCTTTTCTCTGCTCCGGGCAGAACAGAAATCGGCGGCAATCACACCGACCATAATCACGGTCTTGTTCTTGCAGGCGGCATAAGCCTCGATGCAATTGCCGTTGCATCTAAAAACGATGAGGGCATAATCCGCATCAAATCGGCAGGGTACCCCATGGACGAGATTGACTGCAGTGACCTTGAAGTCAAAGACTGTGAAAAAGGCAGAAGCCAGTCAATTATAAGAGGTATCACAGCCCGTTTTAAAGAGCTCGGCTATAATGTGGGCGGCTTCGATGCAACAACAGCTTCTCAGGTGCTTTCAGGCTCAGGCCTTTCTTCCTCAGCTGCCTTTGAGGTGCTTGTGTGCACAATGCTCAACCATCTTTATAATGACGGCAAGGTCGACCCTGTTGAAATTGCAAAGATTTCACAATACAGTGAAAATGTTTACTTCGATAAGCCCTGCGGACTTCTCGATCAGATGGCCTGCTCAGTCGGTGGCTTTGTTAAAATTGACTTTGCCGACACAAGCAAGCCTGTGGTTGAAAAGGTTGACTTTGATTTCGGTGAGTCAGGCTATAGCCTTTGCATAGTTGACACCAAGGGCAGCCATTCAGACCTTACCGATGAGTACGCCGCAGTCAGAAGTGAAATGGAAGCTGTTGCCTACTTCTTTGGCAAGAGCGTTCTCAGAGAGGTTGACAAGCAGGATGTGCTTGACAATGCAGGTGCAATTGCTGAGAAATTCGGTGAAAGAGCAGTTCTCAGAGCACTTCACTTCTATGGCGAAAATGAAAAAGTGCTTGCTCAGGCAAAGGCTCTTTCAGAAAACGACTTTAAGGCATTTATGGATCTGATAATTGCAAGCGGCAGATCTTCATATATGTATAATCAGAACGTTTACACATGCAAGGCTCCCAAAAATCAGCCCTTGTCATTAGCGCTTCTTGTCAGCGAAAAGCTTCTCTCAGGCAAGGGTGCATGGCGTGTGCACGGCGGTGGCTTTGCAGGAACCATTCAGGCATTCGTTCCGAACGATTCAGTTGAGGAATACACCTCAGCTATGAAAAAGATCTTCGGTGATGACGCTTGTTACGTACTTGCCATCAGACCTTACGGTGGCGTAAAAATATACTGATAAACTACAGAAAAGGAGACTCATTATGAAAAGAGTATTCAACAAATTAACAGTGCTTCTTCTTTGCTTGATTATGGTATTCTCAAGCGTTGCAGTTGCATTTGCAGCAGATGAAGTCGGCAAGTCCGGCAACATTGTTATCGGTTCAGTTACAGCCACAACCGTAACAGTCAGATGGAGAGCAGTTGATGGCGTTAAGGGCTATGTTCTTTACAGAAGCACTTCACCCGACGGTGAATGGAAGAGTGTTGGCAAGACAACTGACAGAACTCTCACCGACAATAAGGCTGACCCCGGCACAGTTTATTACTATGCTGTTCGTGCTTATAAGCTCAAGTCAGGTGTTTTTGGCAGCATTGATGTTGACAGTAACAGAATTTACGGTGAATATTCAAAATCTGTTAAGGCTATTACTGATCCCGCTAAGGTTTCAGGCATAAAGGCAACAGCAACAGGTGCATCAAAAGTTACTCTTGCATGGAACTCAGCAAAGGGTGCAAAGGCTTATCAGATCTATAAGCTTGATGATGCAACAGGCAAATATAAGAGAATTGCAAACACCTCAAAGAATACATATACAGTAAAGAACCTTTCATCTCTTACTAAATATTCATTCAAAATCAGAGCTTATCATAAGCTTAAGGGTGTTGTTTACGGCGAATTCTCAAACGTTTTCACTGTTGAAACAAAGCCTGCAGATGTTAAGAATTTCAAGATTGCAACAAGCACACGCACATCTTATTCACTTACATGGACAGCAGACAATGCTTTAGCAGGCTATCAGCTCAGCATGTACTACGCTGAAGAAGGTGGCAGCAAGTCATACAGAATTATCGACCTGTCCAACGATGAGTCAAAGAAGCTTGCTCAGCAGATGCATCCCGAAGGAGCAGTCCTTGAGCAGACAGCAACTTCATTTTCAGTTTCCAAGTTAACTAAGGGCTTCTCAGCAAAATATAAGGTTCGCGGTTACATACTTGATGGCGACAAGAAGATTTACGGCGCATGGTCAGAAGAGGTTGTCGGCGGTACTATTCCGGAGACACCCGTTAACCTTCAGCTTGCTCCCAACACCGATAACGGTATTTCAATTACATGGGATTACTCAGATCACGCAGCCGGCTACGAAGTTTATTGCCGTGAAGAAAACGGTGACTGGGGCCCTGTTGGTATAACTCACAACAACCACTTCTCACACCGTAATCTGACTGAAGAAAGAGTTTACGAATATAAGGTTCGTCCCTTTATCGGTTCAGCAGAAAATAAGATCACAGGTTACTTCGGTGAGGTTAAATCACTGAAATATACTCCGGTTAAGGATGTTGAAACAGTTTATCCTGAAGATTGGGATAATACCGGTATCATCGGTTATCTCTATGATCCCAAGTATAAGTGCTTCTACTCAGCTGACGACCCCTGGCAGAGAAACTTCGGTTATAATGAGCTTTATGACGACAGTGCAAAGCTTATAGCTATTGTTATCGAAACCTGCAGACTTAAGTTCGGTTATGATAACAGAAGATGGATGATTCAGCTTTGGAAGGGCAACTACGGCTTCATTCTCTACGGTGCTGAAATCGGTATTTATACCAAACCCTTAGACCGAGCAGTTGAACATTATGACTGCGCAACGGATGACGATATGCTTCAGATGGAAATGACCCTTTATGAGAAGAAGAAGGATTTACTCGGCATGACATATTGGGATCACGTATTCTCACGTCCTTATCAGAAGCATTGGTGGCACACCGGTTTCGTATTAGGCAATATGATGACTGACAACCGTTATGACACTGACCTGAGACTCTATGCAAGAATCACTATGAGAGACTATGAAATGCTTGCTGAGTGTGAAAAGGCATTTATTGAACAGGGATTCAAGAAGACAGGTTATCTTGAGCTTGCAACAAAGAAAAATGCTGAAGGAAACTTCTACACAACCAAGGGTCTTGATATTATGTTCTTCTGGACATAATGCCGGCTATAAAACTTAAATAATATTGGCCCTTGATGTTTCATCATCAAGGGCTTTTTTCGGAGGAAGCATATGAAAATTATTAATGAGTCCTGGTGTGTGACGAATAACGGATTTCCCTGCTTTGATGAGGAAACAGAAAGAATTACCTCTGTTTTACCCTCTGAGAGACAGCTTGATTTTATGAAGCTGGAATACTATAACTTCATCCATTTTGGCATTAACACCTTTTATAACCGTGAATGGGGTGACGGCAAAGAGGATATCAGTAGGTTTAACCCCAAAAAACTCGACACTGATCAGTGGTGCCGAGTGTTGAAAGAAACGGGCAGCAAGGGTATAATTATAACCGCCAAGCATCATGACGGCTTCTGCTTATTTGACACTGCATACACCGACCATAATGTTATGAACACGCCCTTTGGCAAGGATATAGTTGCCTTACTCAGTGAAAGCTGCAGAAAATATGACCTTAAGCTGGGCATATATCTTTCACCCTGGGACAGACACGAAGCAACCTACGGCACAGATGCCTATAACGATTTTTTTGTCAGTCAGCTTACCGAAGTCTGCACAAAGTATGGTGAGCTTTTCTGCCTTTGGTTTGACGGTGCCTGCGGTGAAGGCCCCAACGGCAAAAAACAGATATATGACTGGGAAAGATATTATTCTGTTATAAGAGAGCTTCAGCCCAAGGCGGTGATATCTATCTGTGGTCCTGATGTGCGCTGGATAGGCAACGAGGGCGGCAGGGTACGTGAAAGTGAGTGGAGTGTTGTTCCTCACGGCACCTCGGCAAATGAGGCTGTTATGAAAGCCTCACAGCAAAGTGCAAATCAGGCAGATGCTCTTGCAAAGGCAACCGAGCGTGACGAAGACCTCGGCTCTCGTGAAGTGCTGAAAAAATATTCAGATTTAATATTCAAGCCTGCCGAAGCCGACGTTTCAATTAATCTGGGATGGTTTTATCATTCTGATTTATATTATCTCTTTAAAAAGAACCGAACAGCCGAAGACCTGGCGCAGATATATTTCAATTCTGTCGGCGGCAACGCGTCTATGCTTCTTAATGTTCCGCCGGATAAAAGAGGGCTTATCTCAGACAGAGAAATCGCAACACTGAAAAAATTCACTGAGCTGATTAAGGCCCCTTTCGCAAATGAAATCACAGTCTGCGGCTTCAATTTCGTATCTGAGGTATTATCAGAGCGGCCTGCTGACGGTGGTGAATTTTTCTTCTCAGAGAGTGAAACGGCCTTAAAGGTGCGTTTAACTCAAAAAGAAGGGGTGTCAGCAATTTCTCTCAGAGAAGACCTTCGTTTCAGTCAACGCGTTGAGAAATTCCGTGTATATGCAAAAACTGATTCTGACGGAAGCTATGCTGAAATCTATAACGGTACTGTTATAGGCTCGAGAAAGATTATTAGATTGTCTGAGCCTGTTATGACTCAGGAGCTTCTTATTGTACCCGTTCAGTCGAGAAAAAATCCTATGCTTTGCGATGTGAGAATTTACGCATAAAAATTGCACCCGTTTCCGCAAGTGGAAACGGGTGCTTCAATTTTAAAATCAAACAAGCTTTTTCTTAAACATAACATGTGCACCGAGCATTGAAAGCACAACGCCGATGGGAATAAGAACGCCGATGCCGGGGTCTACAAACACAAGAAGAAGTGTGATTGCAGCGATGGGGAAAATTGAAATCTTCCAGTGCTTGACGAAATATGTTGCTGCAAGTGAGCCGAAGATTGTGTATGTTACCTGCTGGAAAGCGGGAGCAAAAGTGTCACTTGACATGATTTCTGAGAACTGGGGATTAAGAGCAAAGATAATAACAAAAATTGCAATAACGATTGTTGTTGTGATAATTGAAGAACAAATTGCAATAGTTGTGATAACCTCGCCTTCTTCAGTGTTAGCCTTAACCTTAGCATTTTCCATAGCATTGAGAGCGCAGGGCATTTTAAGGTTCATGATGTTACCTGTAACGAATGAAAGATATGTACCGCCGGCTCCGAGCATAGGGGAGTAAGCAACAACCTCTACGATACCGGTAACAAAGAAGAAAGCAATTGAAGCAAGACCTTTACCGACAATTGCAGGGTCAGGCCAGACATTTAAATGAAGGCAGATTGCAACGGGGATGCAGATGAAGAAGATGAGCGAAGCAATACACCAGATTCTGCCCCAGGTGTGCACTTTATCCATGTAAGTTTTATTCATTACTGTCATCTCCTTTCTTAATAACGCCATTCGATGGCTGCAATTTCAGGCAGGAAGTTGTTAATAAGCACAACAACCACCATAGCAAGAACCATACTTAAGGGCATTGCAAGAGCCTCGATCCAGTTCTTCTTGAGCTTCTTGTTGAGAAGTGTGAAGAAAAGCATAAATCCGATTGATGCAATAAGAGCTGTGAGTGAAAGCACACCGGCGCCGTCACCGACAATAGCTTCCTTTGAGCTGCCTGTGCCTGCAAGGCCTCTGCCTATGAAGGCTGCGATAAGACCGATGAAAGCAGCTGCAGTCATAACGTCCATCCACTTTGAATTCTTTGAAGCAACGTCTGAAACGCCCTTCTGAATCTTCTTGAGGATGATGGGAATAAGAATGAGAGGAAGGATACTGCCGATAGTCATAACCCAGGCGATAGCAGCAAAAATTTCATGGTCAGTGATAGGCTGAGAAATACCACCAGTCATACCTGCTGCCTCGAGAGCTGCAATAGCTGCGGTTGTTTCATACTGGATAGCACCGATAACGGTGAGTCTGATCCAAGGGAGAACGTAACCCAAAGCAACTGAAAGGGTAATAACTGTTACTGCAATACCGATTGCAGGTGCAAAAGAGAAAATTGCACTTGATGTAACTGAGTTTTTGAGCTTGTCGGTTGTTATGCCGAGTTCCTTACCTCTTGCCCAGGCTTTTTTCATAAAGAAGAGTGCCTGTGCGCAAACAAAAATAATAACAGCAAGGATAATCAGATACATAAAACCGTCTGATTTGAAGTCTGAAAACATTTTCGTTTACCTCCGCTTTCAAAATTAAACCATGAATAAAAATTCAAAGTTATATTAACTAATATAATATCACCAGTGAACGAAATAGTCAATAATAAATAGATTCAATAGGTTTATTTTTTTCTCTTGATATGATATAATATCTGCAATATAAATTCTCAGGTGCGGCTCGGATAATCAGCCTTCACGGCGGTACTCATTATTGTCTGTCTTTTTTCATATACATTATGTGGTGATTAAATATGAAAAACAGCAATAACAAAAAGAAGGGCGAAGCCGCAGCCGCGTCAAAGGATTATTACTCCCGGGTTATCATATGGCAGATTATCCTGTCGGTGCTTCTGTTTTGTCTGTTCAGATGTTTTGTCTTGCCTGATCAGGCACTGAACGGTGAAATTTCTGAAAAGCTTGGCGCTGAAACCTTTGACACAAGAGAAATTGTTTCGGTGATAAAGAATTATTTTACCTCCGAAGGCAGCTGGGCTGTTTTCGCTGAAAACGTGACATACATTTCCGGGGAAAAGGAATCAACAACTTCAGCCTCAGAGGCCACTGAAGTCTTTGACGGTACCGGTGGCGAGGATATAGATATTTATGAAGCTGCTGATAACACAAGCTTTGCCCGTCTTAAAATGACATCTCCTGCCATGCACCCAATTGAAAACGGCAGATACACTTCCTTTTTCGGTTACCGTATCAATCCGATAACAGGCAGGTTTTCATTTCATACCGGTCTTGATATTGCTTGTGCTGAGGGCACTAAGATAAGAGCCGCATATTCGGGCAGGGTCACGAAAACAGGTGAGGATGACAGAGCAGGCAAATACATTTTTCTCTCTCACGATGACGGACTTGTCACCTTTTATTGCCACTGCAGTGAAATTCTTGCCGATGAAGGTGCTGTCATAAGGCAGGGTGAAACAATTGCAAGGGTCGGCTCAACAGGCTGGTCAACAGGCCCGCATCTTCACTTTGAAGTCAGAAAAGACAATATAAGATATAATCCCATTCACATTTTAGAGAATGACAGTTAACATCGCAGGCACTGAGATAAGGTTTAGTTTTTCCTTCGCTTTGGTGCTGACTCTTATGCTGCTTTTCTGCCGTCAGGATATTGTGCTTATCTGCACTGCATCATCAATGCTTCACGAATGCGGACACCTTATTTTTATGAAAATTTTCGGTGATGGTGTAGTCTGTGTTGATTTTGGTGCATTCGGCGTCAGAATCGAGAGGCAAAACAAGCAGCTTCTGTCATATAAGAAAGAATGTTTTATTGCTCTTGGCGGCATTATAATAAATTTTCTTCTTGCTTTTCTGTCGATTATATATTATTATCTAATGAAGAGTCAGCAGGCTCTTATGTTTTCACTTATAAACATATTTATAGCCGGCTTCAACTGTGTTCCGATTGCCGTGCTCGATATGGGCAGAGCTCTGAAATGTCGGTTTTTGATGAGCTATGATGAAGATAAAAGTGAAAGGCTTCTCGGTTTGGTTTCACTTGTTTTTGTCAATTTTCTTGCAGTGTTTTGCTGCGTTTATACTGCTTTTATAAGCGTTAATTTCAGTCTGATAGCCGTTACGGCATATTTATATGTAATTACACTCTTTAAGAAATGGAGTTAAAATAAATGATTAGTAAAGAAGTTCAGAAAATACTTCCCCTTGTGCAGAAACCGGGCAGGTACACCGGCGGAGAGCTCAACAGTGTTGTCAAGGATAAACGTGAAGTTGACCTTCGCTATGCCTTCTGTTTTCCTGACAGCTACGAAATCGGCATGTCGCATCTTGGCATAAAGATTCTCTATTCCCTTGCAAATGCCCGTGAAGACGTGTGGTGTGAAAGAGTTTTTGCACCCTGGCACGATATGGAAGAGGAAATGCGCAAAAGAAACATACCTCTTTTTGCTCTTGAAAGCGGTGACCCATTAACTGAATTTGATATGATTGGCTTTACTCTTCAGTATGAGCTTTCATATACCAATGTGCTTAATATGCTTGACCTTGCAGGCATACCTGTCAGAAGCAGTGACAGAGAGAGTCTTACACCCGTTGTTGTGGGCGGCGGCCCTTGTGTCTGTAACCCTGAGCCGATGGCAGATTTCTTTGACCTGTTTATGCTCGGTGACGGCGAAGAGGTTACCAATGAGGTTATGGATCTTCTTATCGAATGCAAGAAACAGGGCGCAACCAAGGCTGAATTTCTCAGACGTGCAGCGCAGATAGGCGGCGTTTATGTGCCCTCACTTTATGATATCAGCTATAATGCCGACGGTACTGTTGAAAGCATCAATGCAAAAGAAACTGCACCCGAAAAGGTGACAAAGCGCATTGTCAGCAACCTTGACAGTGTTTACTATCCCGATAAGTTTATTGTGCCTTTTGTTGAGGTTGTGCACGACAGAGTTGTTCACGAAATTCTCAGAGGCTGCATCAGAGGCTGCCGTTTCTGTCAGGCAGGTTTCATTTACAGACCCATAAGAGAAAAGAGTGCCGACACCATAAATGAGCAGTGCAAGCGCCTTTGTGAAAGCACAGGCTACGATGAAATCTCACTTTCATCACTCAGCACCAGCGACTACACACACCTTGAAGAGCTTATGGGCAAGCTTCTTTCCTGGACAGAGGACTATAAGGTCAATATCGCTCTGCCGTCACTTCGAGTTGACAATTTCTCACAAAAGCTTATGGAGCATCTGAGAAAGGTCAGAAGAAGCGGACTTACCTTTGCTCCCGAAGCAGGCACTCAGCGCCTGAGAGATGCAATCAACAAAAACGTTACCGAAGAAGAAATACTTCGCACTGCGCGTAACGCCTTCAGCGGCGGTTGGTCAACGGTCAAGCTTTATTTTATGCTTGGTCTTCCCACAGAAACCTATGATGACGTTGCAGGCATAGCAGACCTTGCACAGAAGGTGGTAGGGGAGTTTTACAATAATCCGGACAGACCCAAGGGTAAGGGTGTTCAGGTCAACATCAGTGTTGCCTCATTTGTGCCCAAGCCGTTTACTCCTTTCCAGTGGGCATCTCAGGATACAATTGACGAGCTTATAAACAAGCAGAATCATCTGCTTTCAAGTGTTAAGACCAGAAAGATTTCCGTCAGCTATCATAAGGTTAATATCAGCTTTCTTGAGGGCGTTTTTGCAAGAGGCGACAGAAAGCTTTGTGATGTTGTGGAGTACGCGTGGAGACACGGCTGCAAGTTTGATTCATGGGATGACAGCTTTCTTTTCGATGTGTGGATGGAAGCCTTCAGGGAATGTGGAGTTGATCCCTTATTCTACACAAGCAGAAAGCGCGAATACACAGAAATTCTCCCTTGGGATCACCTTGATTACGGCATCAGAAAGCAGTTCCTTATCGACGAAAACGAAAAGGCGCTCGAGGCTGCCACAACACCTCACTGCCGCATAAAGTGTGCAGGCTGCGGTACAAACAGACTTAACGGAGGTAAATGCGATGCGCTGTGTCAGAATATGGTTTAAAAAAATGGGCATGAGCCGTTATGTGTCACACCTCGACCTTATGAGGGCAATGTCACGCACACTGCGCCGTGCAAATGTACCTTTGTGGTACACTGAGGGCTATAATCCTCACCCTTATATGACATTTTCTTTGCCTCTCTCTCTTGGCATGGAAAGCCTTTGCGAGAGCATGGATATCAGAATAGAAGGGGAGAGCACCAACGAAGAAATCTTCGATATGCTCAAGGGCTCAATGCCTCCCGGAATTGAAATCATCAGTGTTGAGGAGCCAGAGTTTGACCCGAAATATATCGCCTACGGTGAATTTGATGTTTTCTTTGACTGCGAAAATAAGGCTGAAGCTGTTAAGGCTCTCATAGAGGACATGCTCTCTCAGGATGAGCTTATTGTTCAGAAACTCGGCAAAAAAGGCAGACACAAGGTGCTTAAGGATATAAATCTTATTGAATTCATTAAAAGCTACAGCGTGTCAGCTCTTGGCGAAAGAGTCAGACTCACAATCACCCTGCCTGCAGGCTCAACCACCAACGTCAATCCCTCACTTCTGGCTGATGAAATCCAGAAGAACGCAGGTGACATCAGCTATACCATCATCAGAAAAAAACTGATGACTGAGGATATGACCACATTCAGATAATGTTCAGGACGCGGGTAAATTCCGCGTCTTGTTATGTTTTTACGCCGCCAATTTAAAAAAGTCGAATATTTCAATATAACTTGATTTTTAACACGAACGGTGATAAACTTATATTATGACAAGGAGGAAAATACTATGAAAAAATTATTAGCTATTATCTTAACAATTTTAATCATTGCATTAACACTGCCTGTTGCAACTGCCGTGAATGCTTATGAATATCTTCCCACGATTTACATACGCGGTAACGGTGAAGCCCTTTACTATCCCGACGGAACAAGACTTGTTGCGTCATTTGAAGATCTTTCCTTCGGTACAGGTGACAGCGGAATTGACAAAGACGTTATTGTTGAAACAGTTGTTAATATACTTAAGCCGTTTGTTATTGAAGGTATGATTTTTGATGAATGGGATAACTATGGCAGAGCTATCTATGAAGAGCTTAAACCGCTGTTTCCCGATGCCGGTCTTGACGAAAACGGCAATCCTGTCAAAGGCACAGGCATTTCAGCATCACAACAGGATTTGAAAAACAGACTTCCTAAAAGCAAATGGGAGTATAATAACGGATATGACTATCCTTTCATTTACGACTGGAGACTTTCACCATATGATTATGTTGATGAACTCCATGCTTTTATTGAGCAGATAATGACCACAACCGGAAAGAAGCAGGTAAACATATGGGCAAGATGTCTCGGCGGTGGACTTTTAAGTGCATATCTTGAAAAATACGGAGATCGCGGACACATAAAGAATGTAATGTTTGCACAGGTTCTTTCCAACGAAACTACGATTATCAGCAAAGCATTCAGCGGCCAGATTGAGTTTGATGCCAAGCTTGTTGAAAGATACGCCGGCCAGCTTGATTATCTCGGCCAGACGGGTGAAGGCCAAGGCTTCATTTTTGGTGATGTTCTTTATGAAATCGTTTTTAAGACGATGGACTTTTTTAACCAGATAAGTGTAACAGACAAGGTGCTTGATGAAGTTGAGGAGCTTTATGAAAAGCTTTACAAAGCTCTTGTTCCTGCCCTTTGCCATGCTGTAGGACTTGCTACACAGGTTAATTATTGGACTACTGTTGCAGAAGAAGATATGGATAAAGCCCTTGATCTTATTTTCGGCAAGGAAGGGTCAGAGCTTCGCACTAAGTATTCGGGTTTAATTGAAAAAATTCAGATGTACAGAGAAAATGTTTCAAGTGACATTGATGGCTTTTATGATGGATTGAAGAATAACGGGATTTATTTTGGCTTTATGGCAAATTACGGCTTTATGAATGCACCCCTGACAAAAGATGCTGATCTTATCAGTGATGCTCTTGTCAGCCTTGAACATGCAGCCTACGGTGCAACTGCAGCAAAGGTAGGCGCTGCATTACCGGAAGATTATATTGAAGCCCGAATTGCAGAAGGAAAAGGAAAGTATATATCTCCTGACAAGGCTGTTGATCTTTCGAGCGCATATGCACCTGATACAACCTGGGTGGTAAAAAATGCCCACCACGATAATTTCGATGTACCTTTCGGAAAAATATTAAGAGCTTTTCTTAACGGCACAAATGAAACCGTCGAATCTATCGGGGCTCCCCGCTATCAGATTTATGATTTCAACACAAAATCAGTGTTGCCTATGACGCAGGAAAACTGCGCGGATTTAAGCTTTATGACTCTTCCTGTTGAAAAGCCGACTACAGAAACAAGACTTGTTTCGTTTATGCGCTTTTTCACAATGTTAATTGAGTTTATAACAATGCTCTTTAACGGTGAGCTTGATTTCGGTTCGCTGTTTGGTTAAAAAATTTCGAGATGTTTATCCGACAAAAAAATCTCACAAAAACCCTTGACATTTATATCCACTTGTGATAATATATTCAGGCATTTGTATCACAGTTATGTGGTTGGTGCCGGCTGAATTCAGTCAGTATAATAGCAAGCGGTCCTCTGTCGGCAGAGTTTTCGGCATGAACGTGGCAGAATTTAGGAGGATAAAAACCAATGGACAAACTCAGACTCATCTCAGACGCAAGCCTTAAGGCTGAAGCTCCTGAACTCAACATCGGTAGCACTGTTCGCGTTCACGTTAAGATCCGCGAAGGTGAAAGAGAAAGAATTCAGGTTTTTGAGGGCACAATCATCGCTCTCAAGGGCAGCGGTATCTCATCAACATTCACAGTTCGCCGTGTTTCCTACGGTGTTGGTGTTGAAAGAGTATTCCCAATCAACAGCCCATTCGTAGAAAAAGTAGAAACAGTTCGTTCCGGTCGTGTTCGTCGTGCTAAACTCTTCTACCTCAGAGACCGCGTTGGTAAAGCTGCTAAAGTTAAAGAAAAAATCAAATAATCAACGAAAAGAGGACACATGCTGTCCTCTTTTTGATTATATACAACTTTAAATGAGGTTTATTCTATGAAAAACTTTTCAATTAAAGATATTTATGAATCCTGTGAAAGCATAATTATCTCTCT
>JAZNUW010000003.1:0-19083 GCA_045592465.1 Acutalibacteraceae bacterium
CTTGTTGAGAGTGACAAGACAATTCAGTGCCTGAGAAGCAAAATAGGCTTCAAAACCGTTGAAATCAACGGAGAACTTTTCACATTCAACGGTATGCCTATTAAATTCAAGGGTGTTAACCATCATGATACACACGAAAAAACCGGTTTTGTAATGACCGGTGAAGATCTGCTTAAGGATATTCTTCTTATGAAGCAGTTCAATGTCAATGCAGTGCGTACCTCACATTATCCCCCCGATCCTATTTTCCTTGACCTTTGTGATGAATACGGTCTTTATGTTATTGATGAGGCGGATATTGAAACCCACGGCACACAGTTTGATACCAAGCTCAGATTTACATTCAAGTCAAATATCATCAGTAACGATGAAAAATGGCTTCCGAGAATGAGTGACAGAGTAATGAGTATGTATCAGCGTGATAAGAATCACGTTTCAATAACAATGTGGAGTCTCGGCAACGAATCAGGCGGATGGAAAAATCAGGATAAGTGCTGTGAGATGCTCAAGCGCCTGACAGATATCCCCGTACATTATGAGGGTGTTATCAGAACAACACGTGGCTCTTATGATGTTATCTCTGAAATGTATCAGCATCCGCCTATTCTCAAAAAAATCGGTGAGCACAAGATGACAGCAAGATATAAGGGCAAGCCTTATTATCTTTGTGAATATTGTCATGCTATGGGTGTTGGTCCCGGTTCACTTGAGGATTATTGGGACATTATCTATAAGTATGATCAGATGACCGGTGGCTGCATTTGGGAGTGGGCTGACCACAGTGTTTATGACGAGGATGCAAAATATAAATATACTTACGGCGGTGACCACGGCGAGGCATGGCACGACGGCAACTTCTGCGTTGACGGCTTGTTCTATCCCGACAGAACACCTCACACAGGTGCTTATGAAATGAAGCAGGTTTACAGACCCATAAGAGCCGAAAAGGCAGGGGAGAACCTTTATAAATTCACTAACACTAATCGTTTCACCAACGCCGATGAATATGCTGTAAGATTTGATCTGCTTGAAGACGGAAAGGTTGTGGAAAGCGGGGATATCAGCCTTAATATTGAGCCCTGCAGATATGACACTCTCAGAATCGAGCACAGAAAACCAGGCAAGGATAATGATGTACATATAAACTTTATTTATTCCGACAAAGACGGTAACGAAATAGCAAAAGAACAAATAGCTCTCAATGAAACCGTAAAAGAGCCGGAATATACCGAAAAGAAAAAGGCACAGTTTATCCGCAAAAAAGATAAGCTCTTTGTTGAATTCGAGGGCGGTACTGCTGAATTTTCACTTGCAACAGGTACTCTTATGAGCTACTGCGTTGACGGCAAGGAAATGCTCGCTGATAAAAACGGCTTCACACACAACCTGTTCAGAGCCTTCCTTGATAACGACAGAAATATCGTTAAAGGCTGGGAAAAGACAGGTCTTGATAAGCTTCAGTTTAACGGCAAGATGTCTTCATATAATCTTATTGAAAGAGAAGGCAAAATTAAAATCAAGAGCGAAGGTGACCTTTGTGTTAAGGGCAAGCCTCTTGTTGAATGTGAGATTTCTTATACGATTTTCCCCAGCGGTATTATGAGCATCAAAGCTGAAATCAAGCGCAAGAAATATAGCCTTGTAAAATTTGATGTGCCAAGATACGGTCTTAGCATCAACCTTGATGAAAGTCTGCAGAATGTCGAGTACTACGGTCTCGGCGAGCTCGAAAACCTTAACGATTTCAAGGCTCAGTCGACTGTGGGAATTTATTCAGGCAGAGTGGATGACCTTAATGTTAATTACATCAGACCTCAGGAAAACGGTACACACACAGAAACACGTTGGCTCAGACTCACTGATGACAGCGGAAAGGGTGTAATGATTTTCAACAGAAAGAATTTCTTCACCTTTAATGTGCACAACTATTCAAACAGCACACTTCGTAAGGCAAAGCATATTGAGGATATCAGAAATGATCATCTCGTTTCACTCAATATCGACGGCTTTGTCAGAGGTACCGGCACAAACAGCTGCGGACCAAATACACTTCCTGAATACAGAGTCAACTTCAAGGATGAGCTCAAGTTTGGCTTCTATCTTATTCCTGTTGTGCCAGAGCAGGATTAATGTAAAAAATTAACAATAAATCCCCTTAATATTCGTGATAATCAACAATTGATTTTTTCTTGAATATTGAGGGGCATTGTGCTATAATAACTATAATTGGGTGTATGATATATCCATATTATATATTACGGAGGCTTATATAATGAAGCAATTAAACATTGGTATCATCGGCGCAGGCCGTATCGGCAAGGTACATATGCAGTCAATTACTTACAATGTGCCGACAGCAAAGGTACTCGGTATCACTGACGTATTTAAAGACGGATTACAGGAACTCGCTGACAAATACGGTATTGAAAAGGTTTATGAAGATTATAAAGAGATGCTTGCTGACAAGGATATAGACGCTGTTCTCGTTTGCTCATCAACAGATACACATGCTGACATTTCAATCGAAGCAGCTCAGGCAGGCAAGCACGTTTTCTGTGAAAAGCCTGTTGATCTTACACCTGAAAAGGTTCAGGCTGTTATTGACGCAGTTGCTAAGGCCGGTGTTAAGCTTCAGGTTGGCTTTAACAGACGTTTTGACCACAACTTTGCACATGTTAGAAGCCTTATCAACGAGGGTAAGGTGGGCGACCTTGAACTTATCAAGATCACTTCACGTGACCCGGCACCCCCACCGGCAGAATACGCTGCAGTTTCAGGCGGTATGTTCCTTGATATGACTATTCACGATTTTGATATGGCTCGTTTCCTTGCAGGCAGCGATGTTACAGAGGTTTATGCAAATGCAACCTGCCTTGTTGATCCCGCAATCGGTGAAGCAGGTGATGTTGACACAGCAATCATCAACCTCAAGTTTGCTAACGGTGCTCTCGGCGTTATTGATAACAGCCGTCGCGCAGCTTACGGTTATGACCAGAGAATTGAAGTTTTCGGCTCGCTCGGTGCGGCTATGGCTTCAAATGACACACCCACAAACGTTACTGTTATGAATTCAGACGGTGTAACAACAGATAAGCCTCTTTACTTCTTCCTCGAAAGATATATGCAGTCTTTCCGTGATGAAATGATTCAGTTTGTTGATGCTGTGCTTAATGATAAAGCAACTCCCACAACTGGCAAAGACGGTCTTGATTCAATTCTTGTTGCTCTTGCTGCAAAGAAGAGTGTTAAGGAAGGCAGACCCGTTAAAATTTCAGAAATTATGTAATTCAACTATAGGAGTATCTTTTGAAGATACTCCTTGAAGTGTTTATTTTAGAATGTTTGTTGTTAAGACAAATGAAAGGATTTGATTAAATGAAACTTACGATGGCTCAGGCTCTCGTCAAATTTCTCGACAATCAGTATATCTGTTATGACGGAAAAGAAACCAAATTTGTTGACGGTATTTTCGGCATTTTCGGTCACGGCTGCGTTGTCGGTATAGGTCAGGCTCTTGAGCAGGGCGGACACAGCCTGCGTTATTATCAGGGTCACAACGAGCAAGGCATGGCCCATGCTGCAATTGCATATGCGAAGCAGATGAAAAGACGCAAGATTATCGCTTGCACCTCTTCAATCGGCCCCGGCGCTCTCAATATGGTGACTGCTTGCGGCACTGCAACAGCAAACAGAATTCCTCTTCTTGTGCTGCCCGGAGACACATTTGCATGCCGTCAGCCCGACCCGGTTCTGCAGCAGATTGAGCAGTACGATTCATGCGCTATCACAGCAAACGATGCCTTCAAGGCAGTGTGCAAATATTGGGACAGAATCAACCGTCCCGAACAGCTTATGACAGCCTGCATCAATGCAATGCGTGTTCTTACGGACCCTGCCGACACAGGTGCTGTGTGCATTGCGATGCCTCAGGATGTCGAAGCGGAAGCTTTTGATTATCCCGATTATTTCCTTGAGAAGAGAGTCTGGTATATGGACAGACGTGTTCCTTCAGAAAGAGAAATTGAAGCAGCTGCCGAGCTTATCAGAAACGCAAAGAAGCCTATGATTATCGTAGGTGGAGGTGTTACATATTCCGACAGTGAAAAGGTAGTGCTCCAGCTTGCCGAAAAGTGTAATATTCCTATCGGTGAAACCCAGGCAGGTAAGGGGCAGATTCCCTTTGAGCATCCTCTCAATATGGGCGGCTGCGGTGTTACAGGCGGTCCTGCAGCTAATGCAATTGCTAAGCAGGCTGACCTTGTTGTTGCTGTTGGCACAAGACTCACTGACTTCACTACATGCTCAAAATGGGGCTTCCACAATCCTGATGTGAAGATGCTTTCCATCAACGTTTGCTCATTTGACGCCTTCAAGATGGATTCTGTTGCAGTTATTGCTGACGCAAAAGAAGCCTGCGATGCTATCTGTGCTAAGCTCGACGGTTACAAATCCCAGTGGGCAGGGGAGATTGCAGAAGCAAAAAATGCTTATATTGCTGAAATTGATCGCTGCTATGCTGATGAATCACACGATATGCTTTCACAGATGAAGGCTCTCGGCATTATAAATGAAGTTGTTGCTGATGACAGCGTTATTATCGGCTCATCGGGCTCACTTCCCGGATGTCTTCAGAGAATCTGGAAGTCAAAGGCACCTGACACATATCATGTTGAATACGGCTTCTCATGCATGGGCTATGAAATTTGCGGCGCACTTGGTGCTAAGCTTGCAGCAGGCGACAGAGAAGTTTATTCCATGGTTGGTGACGGCTCATTCCTTATGCTTCACAGTGAGCTTTACACAGCTATTCAGGAAGATAAGAAAATCAATGTTATGCTCTTTGACAACAGCGGTTGGGGCTGCATTGAAAATCTTCAGAATAATCAGGGTACTGATACATTCGGTACACGCTTTACAAAGAGAAATGAAACTTCAGGTCTTCTCGACGGTGCAGTTATCACAACTGATTATGCAAAAATTGCAGAAGGCTACGGCTGCAAGGCTTATAGAATAACCACAGCTGAGGAGCTTTATGCAGCTCTTGAAGACGCAAAGAAGCAGACTGTTTCAACACTCTTCGATATCAAGGTCGCTCACAAGTCAATGACAGACGGCTACGATTCATGGTGGAGAGTTGGTGTTGCTGAAGTCAGCACAAGCGAAACAGTGCAGAAATGCTATGAAGAGATGGCTGAAAATATCAGCAAAGCACGCTTATATTGATATAAAGGAGTAAAAAACTATGCTTAACAAAGATAAAGTTTATCTTGCCTGTGCTCCTATTGCATGGACAAATGACGACCTTCCCGATTTAGGTGCAGAAAACACATTCGAACAGTGCATAAGCGAAATGGCACTCGCAGGCTTCACAGGCAGTGAAATCGGTAACAAGTACCCCAAAGATGTTGAAACTCTCAAGCATAAGCTTGACGTAAGAGGCATGAGAATCTGTAACGCATGGTTCTCTTCACTTCTTCTTTCAGAAGGCTATGAGGCAACAATCGAAGCTTTTATCAAGCACAGAGATTTTCTTCATGCACTCGGCGCTAAGGTTATCGGTGCTTCAGAACAGGGCAACAGCATTCAGGGCAAGGAAGTAAGCATTTTTGGCGAAAAGCCTGTTTACACCGACGAGCAGTGGGAGCTTATTGCCAAGGGATTCAATGAAATGGGCAGACTCGCAAAAGAAAAGGGTATGTATTTTACAGTACATCACCACATGGGAACTGGTGTTCAGACCGAAGCTGAAATTGACAAGCTTATGGAAATCACTGACCCCGACCTTGTTTATCTTCTCTTTGACACAGGTCATCTTTCATTCAGCGGTGAAGATGTTCTCGGCGTACTCAAGAAGTATGTAGGCAGAACAAAGCACGTTCACCTCAAATCAATACGCAAGGATGTTATCGAAGAAGCAAAAGAAAAGGGCTACAGCTTCCTTGACAGTGTACGCGCTGGCTCATTCACAGTTCCCGGCGACGGTGACTTCGATTTCACACCTGTTTTCGATATCCTTGATGAAGCAGGCTATGAAGGCTGGGTTGTTGTTGAAGCTGAGCAGGATCCTGCTAAGGCTAACCCCTATGAATATGCAGTTCTTGCAAGAAATTACATCAGAGAAAAGACAGGTCTTTAATCAATAATTTTGTAAATAATCAGTCTATGACTGTTATTTAAATATTAAGAATCAGAAATGAGGAAGAATTTATGAAAAAGCTTATTTCACTTTTACTTGCAGTGGTAATGATGTTTACCGTTGCAACAGTTGCAATGGCGGCAGTTAATTATGATCAGCCGTTCGACAGAGGTACATACGGCATTGATGAATACCGTATTCCTTCACTTTACACACTTAATAACGGTTCAGTGCTTGCTGTTGCTGATATGCGTTATGACCACGGCTCGGATTCACCTAACAACATTGATATCCTTGCTGCAATTTCACCCAACGGTTATACCAACTGGAATTACACTGTACTTAATCATTTTGATGATTATGCTGACGGTGTTACAGAAGCTGCAAGTGCATCATTCATCGACTCTGCAATTGCTCAGGCATCATCAGGCAGAATCTTTGTTGTAACTGATGCTCAGCCTGCAGGCTGCGGCTACTTAAAGTGCGAAAGAGGCACAGGCTTCATTGATGTTGACGGCAAGTCATATATGCTTCTGACAAAGGGCGACTCAACAGATGCACCTGACACCTTCAACTATTACATCGGTGAATTCGTTGACGGCTTTGCACCCGTTCTTAAGGTTGCAGACAACTCAGCTACTGAATATAGTGTTGACGAAGAATTTGACATTTATGAAAACGGCGTTGCTCTCACAATGGCTCAGAGAGGCTCAGAAGATGCAACTGTTAAACAGAATGTTTTCTATGCTGATGCAGTTCTCAAGTGCTTCTGCACAACATATCTCTGGATGAGATACAGTGATGATAACGGCGCAACATGGAGCGCTCCCGTTAATCTTACAGGCCAGGTTAAAATGAACAGCGAATATTTCCTTGGCATTTGCCCCGGCAGAGGCGTTGTTACAACTCTTCCCGACGGTACTGAAAGAATAATCTTCATGGTTTATGATAACGGTAACCTTGGCTGGAATGAATTTGAAAATGTTAGCACAATCTATTCAGATGACAACGGTGTTACATGGAACAGAGGTGCTGAAACAACTCCCGCAGCTGCAGTCGGTAAGACAAGTGAAAGCCAGATTGTTGACCTTGGCAACGGCACACTTCGTATGTTTGCACGTAACAAGGGTACTCACATTGCTTATGCTGACAGCACAGACTACGGTGTGACATGGAGCACTTTCGTTTCAGATGAAAACCTTGTTGCTATGGGTAACTGCATGTGCTCATTCATCAACACAAGCAAGAAAATCAACGGCAAGAATGTTGTTCTCGGCTCATTCCCCTCAAACTCAAAATCAAGAGCTGACGGTGTTATCAAGGTTGGTCTTGTTGAAGGCACCAAGCCCATCAACTGGATTTCAACATATAAGCTCACTCAGAACAGCTTCTTTGCATACTCATGCCTGACTGAGCTTGCTGACGGCAACTTCGCTATTCTTTATGAAGACGAAGCTTCACACATTGAATATCTTGTTTTCTCAATTGATGCTAACGGCAACATCAGCGAAATCAACGGCAACAATCCCGTAAGTGATGATGCACCTGAAAAGGAACTCACAGTATGGGAAAAGATCGTTAAGTTCTTCGAAGATTTATTCTTCAAAATTGGTAAGTTCTTCGGTCTTGCATAATTGAAATAACCGTATAAATTAAAAACACAGCGCTCGGCGCTGTGTTTTTTGTTATATTATATATTCAAAATAGCTTCCGCAACAATAAGATCATGGGGGTAGGTGATTTTAATGTTGCTCACATGACCTTCGACCAGATGAACATCATAACCCTTCATGGTGTAAATCTTGCACGCATCGGTCAGAATTTCCTTTTCGCTTTCACTAAGACTGTTATAGAGCTCTCTTAACCTGAGTGCCTCGAAGCATTGAGGGGTCTGTGCCTGAAAGAGAATGCTCCTGTCAGGTACAAAGGTGATATTTTCTTTGTTTTTGCTTTCAAAAATTGTGTCTGTTGCAGGAATCGCAGTGCCTGTTGCCTTATACTTAATAACTGCGTCAATGTTTTTTTCGATAATATCGGTGGTTACAAAGGGCCTTACGGCATCATGGGTTATAAGGTAAGTATTTTCTGAAAGCCCGTCTGCTGACTCGATATAGTCTATAGCTTTCATAAGTGTTTCGTTTCTGGTAGCGCCGCCGGCAATAACTTTAACTGAAGGACTATCATTAAAAAGCTCACTCGTGTAATTTACCCAGTCTTCGGGGCAAAGAATAATAACATTATCAATTCTGCTGACTGCAGTAAATTTTTCGGTAGTATGTTTAATAATTTCCTTGCCGCCTATTTTAATATACTGCTTCGGCAATTCGCTGCCCATTCTGCTGCCGATGCCACCGGCTGCAATAACTGCATATATCATAGATTCACCTTCCTGATATAATTTCTATTTAAATTATACATTATAGAGGTGTAATGTCAAGTAAGAAAAAATTTTAAGAAAACTATTGACTTTTAGCAGTTAAAGTGCTATTATTCTCTCAATATCACAAATGCGTTGACGAAATTATGAATTATCAACTTATGATTACAGAGAGTCGGTGGTTGGTGCGAACCGATACAGAGTGCTAATTCAGTCTCATTTCTGAGCAGAACTGCTGAACACCTTAATGGTTGCGTAGGTAGTTCCGGATGCCCCGTTATCATGGCTAAAGCTTGTTTGAGCTTGAAGAGTGACTGTATTTTACAGTAATCAAGGTGGTACCGCGAATTATTATTCGTCCTTGAGGTTACGGTTGTGTAACTTCGGGGCTTTTTTTATGTCCGTGTATCACGTTATTCTCGATGCAAAAGTGATAAATAATCTTTAAGGAGCAAAGAAAATGCAAAAATTAACAGTGTCAGACATTACTCTTAAACAGTCTGCAAAATCAGGGGACTACACTCTGAGCTTCAGAGAGAAAATCGAAATTGCAAAGCTACTTAATAAAATTCATGTCAGTGTTATTGAGCTTCCTGCTATTGTTAAGGAAAAGACTGATATGCTTCTTATCAAATCTGTTGCTTCATGTGTTACTCACAGCATCGTTGCTGTACCTGTTAACCTTCAGGAAGGCGATGTAGAGAGAGTTGCAGAAGCACTTAAAACTGCAGGAAAGGCAAGAATTCAGATTCAGGTTCCTGTTTCAACCGTTCAGATGGAATATATCTGCGGCAAGAAGCCTGCAGCAGTGCTTGAAATGATCAAGGACTATATTACCAGAGCAAAAGCTCTTTGCAGTGATGTTGAATTTATTGCTGACGACGCAACAAGAAGTGATATTGACTTCCTTTACAAGGCGGTTGAAGGTGCTGTTGAAAGTGGTGCAACAACTGTCACTGTCTGCGACACTGCAGGTACTATGTTCCCCGATGAAATTTCAGATTTTATTTCTGACCTTATTAAAAATGTTCCTGCCTGTGAAAATATTAATATCGGTGTTCAGTGCAGCAATGCTATTGAAATGTCTTGTGCAGGTTCAATTTCAGCTCTTAAAGCAGGTGCATCAGAGGTTAAGGTTTCTTCAGTTGCATCAAAAGACACAGCTTCAATGGAATCAATCTGTCAGATTATCCGCACTCATGGTGACAGCTTCGGCTTCACAACAGGTGTGAGAACTACAGAGTACCATAAGGCTGCAAAGCAGATCGACTGGATTGTAAACGGTAAGCACGGCCAGAATTCACCCTTTGAGCACGTTACTGTAGATTCAGGCGAAGACTTTGTTCTCAGTGAGCATGACGATATAACAGAAATCAGCAAGGCTATTGCTGTTCTTGGTTATGACTTGTCACAAGAGGATATCACAAACGTTTATAACGAATTCAAGCGCATCAGCACAAGAAAAACAGTCACAGCAAAAGAGCTTGACGTAATTATTGCTTCAACAGCTCTTCAGGTGCCCACAACCTATGTGCTTGAGAGCTATGTTATCAACAGCGGTAACGTTATCAGCGCAACAGCTAATATCACCCTTAAGAAAAACGGTGAAACAATAAGAGCTCTTGCAAACGGTGACGGTCCCATAGATGCTGCTTTTCTTGCAGTTGAGCAGGTTATCGGTCATCGCTATGAACTTGACGATTTCCAGATTCAGGCTGTTACAGAGGGTCAGGAGGCTATGGGCTCTGCTCTTGTCAAGCTTCGTTCAAACGGCAAGCTTTATTCAGGCAAGGGCCTGTCAACAGATATAATCGGTGCAAGCATCAGAGCTTATATCAATGCAATCAACAAGATTGTTTATGAGGAGGTATAATCATTATGATGAAGCTTTCTTTCTCAGTTAAGGGTTGGGAGGACTATTCTTGGCAGGAGTTAATGGATCTTGCCATTGAAAACAACATTAAAGGCATAGATCTCTGCCCCGACACCAACACTGCACTGTTTGATAAAAACGGTGAATTTGACAAATATAACTGCGGCGCAACTGTGCGCACAATGAAGGATAAAAGCCTTGCAATTCCCTGTGTGTGCTATAACAGTGATATAACCGCAGACAGCACTTCTGCTGTGGCAGAAAAGGTCAAGGAATATATTGACTTTGCCTCAGGCATCAGAGTTTCTTATATTGCACTTTACGCAGGCAAAAGCAGTGAAGATGCAAAAGAAAAGGTTATTGCTCTCATCAATGAAATCAATGACTATGCTGCCAAGAAAGATGTTGTTGTACTCCTTCGTACCGAAGGTCTTTTCGCAGACACAAGCATTCTTCGTGATGTAATTATGGAATTTTCATGCGACACAATCGGTGCTATGTGGGATATGTATGAAACATATTTCGGTGGCGGAGAAGACCCTGAAAAAACAATCACAAACCTTGGCGCGTACATTAAGCACGTGCACATAAAGGATTTCTCAAACGGTGAATATTGTCTTCTGGGCGAGGGTGAAATTCCCACAGAAATCATGGTTAATGCTCTTTCATCAATCAACTACAGAGGCTATGTTGCCTTTGACTGGGATATTGACTGGATGAGCGACCTTGATGAGCTTGACGTTATTCTTGCTCACTTCAGCGAATACATGAAGAATTTCAAGCCTACTTCAAGAAAGAAAAATCACCTTTACTATAACAACAGACATACCGGCAAGTATGTGTGGAAAAAGGAAGCACTTATTGAGAAAACCTTCTCACAGGTGCTTGATAAAATGGTCGAGGAATTCCCTGACCAGTATGCTTTTAAGTATACAACTCTTGATTACACCAGAACTTATGCTGAATTCAGAGACGATGTTGACGAGTGCTGCAGAGCATTCCTTGCTCTTGGGGTTAGACCCGGCAGCCACGTTGCTGTGTGGGCAACAAACATTCCTCAGTGGTATATTGCATTCTGGGCAGCAACTAAAATCGGTGCTGTGCTTGTAACAGTAAACACTGCTTATAAAATAAGAGAAATCGAATATCTTCTCAAGCAGTCAGATACGCATACACTTATTTTCATCGAGGGCTGGCGCGATTCACACTATTCAGACATTATCGGTGAGCTTTGTCCCGAGCTTGAAAACACAAAAGCAGGGGAGCCTCTTCACTGCAAGAGACTGCCTTTCCTTCGCAACGTAATTACCGTCGGCTTCAGAAAGAAGGGTTGTCTGACCTGGGAAGAAGCTATGGAAAGAAGCGAGAATATTCCTGTTGAAGAGGTTTATAGAATTGCTGCAAATGTTGACCCCAATGATGTTTGTAATATGCAGTACACCTCAGGCACAACAGGCTTCCCCAAGGGTGTTATGCTTACTCACTATAATGTAGTTAATAACGGTAAATGCATCGGTGACAGAATGGATCTTTCAACTGCTGACAGAATGATGATTCAGGTGCCTATGTTCCACTGCTTCGGTATGGTTCTTTCAATGACAGCATCAATGACTCACGGTGTTACTATCTGTCCCATACCTTATTTCTCACCCAAGTCTTCGCTTGCCTGCATAAATCAGGAAAAGATTACAGCTTTCCACGGCGTGCCCACCATGTTTATCGCTCTTCTCGAGCATCCCGATTTTGAAAAGACAGATTTCTCATATATGCGCACAGGTATTATGGCAGGTTCACCTTGTCCCATAGCAACAATGAAAGACGTTGTTGAAAAGATGCATATGAGTGAAATCACTATCGTTTACGGCCAGACAGAAGCATCACCCGGCTGCACAATGAGCTCAACGGACGATCCTCTTGAGGTTCGTGTTGCAACAGTCGGCAGAGCACTGCCCGAAATCGAGTGCAAGATTGTTGACCCTGAAACAGGGGAGGACTTACCCGCCGGCGAAATCGGTGAATTTGTAGCAAGAGGCTACAATATCATGAAGGGCTATTATAAAATGCCCAAGGCAACCTCAAGCGCAATAGATAAAGAAGGTTGGCTTCACACAGGCGACCTTGCCTGCAAAACCGAAGACGGCAACTACAAAATTACCGGCAGACTCAAGGATATGATTATCCGCGGCGGTGAAAACATTTATCCCAAAGAAATCGAAGAGTTTATCTATACTCATCCCAAGGTCAGTGACGTTCAGGTTATCGGTGTGCCCGATGAGCAGTACGGTGAAGAAATTGCTGCCTGCATAATCCTCAAGGAAGGCGAGGAAATGACTGTTGATGAGATGAAGCAGTTTGTCCGCGACCATATGGCTAAGCATAAGGTGCCCAGATACGTCGACTTTGTTGAAGCCTTCCCGATGAATGCTGCAGGTAAAATTCTTAAATATAAAATGCGTGAGGATGCTATCGAAAAGTACGGCCTGCAGAAAGCAAACTCCGTTGAAACAGCATAAAATCAAGGTGATTAACAATGAATTATCCGATAATAGACTCTCACTGTCATGTATATCCCGATAAGATTGCATCAAAGGCAGTTGAGGGTATCGGTAAATTTTATGATTTGTCAATGTATTATGACGGCAAGTATTCAACTCTTGTCGAATTTGGCTCTGAGATCGGTGTTAAGCATTACGTTATATTTTCCGTTGCTACAACACCGCACCAGGTCCATTCCATCAACACTTTTATTGCAGAAACTGTCAGAAGCTCCGATGGTCTTGTGACGGGACTCGGTGCGCTTCACCCTGACAGCGAAACTATCGAAGAGGATATCGAAGAAATTATCGCTCTCGGGCTTAAGGGTGTGAAAATGCATCCTGATTTTCAGAAATTCTGCATTGACGACAAAAAGTGCTATAAGATATATGAAGCTTGTCAGGGCAGACTTCCGGTGCTGCTTCATACAGGTGACAGCAGATATGACTATTCAAACCCTCAGCGCATGAAAAAGGTACTGGAAGATTTTCCTGACCTGACAGTTATCGGTGCACATTTCGGGGGTTGGTCCTGCTGGAAAGAGGCTGCTGAAACACTCAGCGGATACAGCAATTTTTATGTTGACTGTTCTTCGTCTTTTGACTGGCTTACTCCCGAAGAAAGCAGAGAGATTGTCAGAAAGTACGGCGCCGAACATGTGCTTTTCGCAACAGACTTCCCTATGTGGAATCATAAAACCGAGTTCAGACGTTTTATGGATATGAAGCTCACTGATGAAGAAAACAGGCTTATACTCTATAAAAACGCAAGCAGGCTTTTTGATATTGATTTAAGTGAAAATTTGCTGTAAAAACTCTGAAAAAATATTATTTTACTATTGACAATCGGGTTTTAAAGTGCTAAAATAATTAAAAATTTCATAGAAAAGCTATGACGAAGACGGATGAAGGAAAGTTTTATCAGAGAGCTGACGGTGGTGGAAAGTCAGCAAAACGGCACTTCGATATCCCATCACTTCTGAGCTGAGGGTCCGAAAGTTATTTAATCAGTAGACGCCCTTCGTGATTGCTGCGTTAATGCATAGAGCTTGTCAGAGCTTGAAGGTGGCGATTATATATCGCAATTTGAGTGGTACCGCGGGTATTATTTAGTTATTTACTCGTCTCAAAGGTTTTCTTTGAGGCGGGTTTTTGTTTTATAAAAATATTTTTACCGGAGGTAAAAGTTATGGAAATGAATAATCAACTTATGGAGGTCGCCTTTCGTATTAAGGAAATGCGTGAGGTATGCGGTTTCAGTGAAACTGAAATGGCAGAAAAAACTGACTGCACTGTTGAGCAGTACAGGTTATATGAAGAGGGAAGAGTAGACTTTCCTTTCTCATTCATTCATAAGTGTGCAAAAGCTTTCGGAATCGGAAAGACTGACCTTCTTGAGGGTCAGAGTAGTAATCTTTCCTCATACACTGTTACAAGAAAGGGTCAGGGCAAGATTACATCAAAGGAAGACGGCATCGAAATCAACAACCTTGCACCTCTTTTCAGAAACAAGCTTGCAGAGCCTTACCTTGCAAAATATGAATACAGAGCAGAGCTTCAGGATAAGCCTATTCACACAATAACACATCCCGGTCAGGAATTTGACCTTATTCTTTCAGGCAAGCTTAAGGTTCGTGTCGGCAATCACACTGAAGTGCTCAGTGAAGGCGACAGCATTTATTATAAGAGCTCATCACCTCACGGTATGATAGCAGTTGACGGTGAGGACTGCACATTCCTTGCAGTTGTTATCACAGACGAAAGTGCAACGGAGCAGGAAATTCAGGCTACATTCGTTACTGCTAAAACATCACATCAGCTTGAAGTTAAAAAGTTTATCGACACAGTTGAAGATGAAAAGGGCATACTTCAGAAGCTCACATATAAAAATGAAGATAAATTCAATTTTGCTTTTGACGTTGTTGATGCAGTTGCTGATAAATATCCCGATAAACTTGCAATGCTTCATATTGCAAACGATAAGACCGAAAGAAGATTCACCTTCAAGGATATGAAAAAAGAGTCTGCACGTGCTGCTAACTATCTTCTTTCACTCGGAATCAAAAAGGGCGACAGAGTCATGGTTGTTCTTAAGAGACACTATCAGTTCTGGATTACAGCTCTTGCTCTTCACAAAATCGGAGCTGTTATGATTCCTGCAACAAATCAGCTTGTTGAGCATGACTTCGAATATCGCTTTGAGGCTGCTGGTGTGTCTGCAATTCTTTGCACTGCTGACGGAAAGGTTGCTGACCACGTAGATAAAGCAGCCGAAACCTATGGTAAGCTTAAGAATAAGATTATCGTTGGCGCTGACAGAGAGGGTTGGCACAACTTTGACACAGAATATAAGCTTTTCAGAAGCATCTATGCACGCACAGAAGACACAGCATGCGGCAACGACACAATGCTTATGTTCTTCACCTCAGGCACAACTGGCTATCCTAAAATTGCAGCTCACTCATATAAATATGCACTCGGTCACTTCATCACTGCAAGATATTGGCACTCAATTCAGCCTAATGACCTTCACCTCACAATTTCAGACACAGGCTGGGGTAAGGCTCTCTGGGGTAAGTTCTACGGTCAGTGGATGTGCGAAGGTGCAGTGTTCACCTATGACTTTGACAGATTTGACGCTTCGGAAATCCTTCCCATGTTCTCAAAATATCACATCACAACCTTCTGTGCACCTCCCACAATGTACAGAATGCTTATCAAGGAAGATCTTTCAAAGTACGACCTTTCATCAATCAGATATGCAACAACTGCCGGTGAGGCACTCAACCCTGAAGTTTTCTATCAGTTTGAGAAGGCAACAGGCATCGTGATTATGGAAGGCTTCGGTCAGACAGAAACAACTCTGACTATCGGTAACCTTGTTGGCACCACTCCCAAGCCGGGTGCTATGGGTAAGCCCGTACCCTGCTATGATATTGCTATTGTTGACCCTGACGGCAACGAATGCGCTGTTGGTGAAACAGGTGAAATTGTTGTTCGCACCGACAAAGGCGCTCCCTGCGGCCTTTTCAAGGGCTATTACAACTCACAGGAAAAAACTGACGAAGTATGGCATGACGGTATGTATCACACAGGTGACACTGCATGGTGCGACGAAGACGGTTATTATTGGTACGTAAGCAGAATTGATGATGTTATCAAGTCATCAGGCTACCGTATCGGACCCTTCGAAATTGAAAATGTTATTATGGAGCTTCCTTATGTTCTTGAATGCGGTGTTTCAGCTGCACCTGATGAAATCAGAGGTCAGGTTGTTAAGGCAAGCATTGTGCTCACAAAGGGCACTGAGCCTACAGAAGAGCTTAAAAAGGAAATCCAGAACTATGTTAAGAAAAATACTGCTCCTTATAAGTACCCGAGAATCGTTGTCTTCCGCGACGAGCTTCCCAAGACTATAAGCGGCAAAATTCAGAGAAACAAACTTTAATATTTTTCTGTTAAGTTATTGAAAAATCAGTTTATTTGTCATATAATGAAGGATATGGATTTTATGAAAAAACGTATCACTCTTTTCGCAGGTCATTATGGCAGCGGCAAAACAAACATCGCTGTCAACTATGCGATTCATTTGAAAAAGATGTCCTTGCCGGTTGTTATTGCCGACCTGGATATAGTTAATCCCTATTTTCGCACAAAAGACAGTGAGGATGAGCTCGAAGCAAACGGCATAGAGCTTCTGTGCTCAGAATTCGCCGGCACTAATCTTGACATTCCTGCTCTTCCGCAGTCAATGTACAGGGCAGTGCAGGACAAAAGCACTTATGCTGTTATGGATATAGGCGGTGATGATGTCGGTGCTGTAGCTCTTGGCAGATTTGCTCCATTCATAAAAGAAGAGGATGATTATGAAATGGCATTTGTTGCCAATTTCTTCAGACCTCTGACAAGAACGGCAGAGGATGCCCTTGAAATTATGAGAGAAATCGAAGCTGCATCACACCTTGAATTCACTGCAATTATCAACAATTCAAATCTCGGTGAAGAAACAACCGCCGAAGATGTTTTGTCAACTTCAGTTGAAATTGAAAGACTGAGTGATATCAGCGGTCTTCCTGTTATTATGACAACGGCGAAAGAGGAATTATGCGCTTCTTTAGAGGGAAGAGTCAGCGGTCTTTTCCCTTTGAAATTACAAAGTAAAATTATTTAATCGGAGGTATAAAGAATGCCTAAAGTAACATTCAGAACAGATTTATGTAAAGGTTGCGGTCTTTGTGTTAATGTTTGTCCCAAGCAGATTCTTGTAATTGCTAAGGATAAGATTAATGCTAAAGGTCATTCACCTGCCGAAATGACAGATGAAAGCAAATGCATCGGTTGCGCTTTTTGTGCAACTATGTGTCCCGACTGTATAATCAAGGTTGAAAAGTGAGGTAAAGAAAATGGCTGAAAAAGTACTTATGAAGGGTAACGAAGCTATTGCTGAGGCAGCTATTCTTGCTGGTTGCCGTCATTACTTCGGTTATCCCATCACTCCTCAGACTGAAATTGCCGCATATATGGCTAAGAAGATGCCTAAAATCGGCGGCTGCTTCCTTCAGGCTGAAAGTGAAGTTGCAGCAATCAATATGGTTTACGGCGTTGCCGGTACCGGTAAAAGAGTTATGACATCATCATCAAGCCCCGGAATTTCTCTTAAGTCGGAGGGTCTTTCTTACATGGCAGGCAGCGATCTTCCTTGCCTTGTTGTCAATGTTCAGAGAGGCGGCCCGGGTCTCGGCGGTATTCAGCCCTCACAGTCAGACTATTTCCAGGCAACAAAGGGCGGCGGACACGGCGACTTTAAGATGATCGTTCTTGCCCCCGCTTCAGTTCAGGAAATGGCTTCTCTTACAGTGAAAGGCTTTGACCTTGCCGATAAATACAGAATGACATCAATGATTCTTGCTGACGGTACTATGGGTCAGATGATGGAGCCTGTTTCTCTTGAAGAGGTCGAAATTGCAGACTATGATAAGTCATGGGCTGTAACAGGCACAAAGTGCGAAAGAAAGCATAATATCATCAACTCACTTTCACTCGTGCCTGAAGAGCTTGAAAAGCTCAACTTCGAAAGATATGAAAAATATAAGACTATCGAAGAAAATGAAGTTATGTATGAAGAATACATGATGGACGATGCAACAATCTGTGTGAGTGCCTTCGGCATTGCAGCACGTGTTGCAAAGAACGCAATTGCTATGGCAAGAGCAGAGGGCATCAAGGTCGGTATGATAAGACCTATCACTCTCTGGCCCTTCCCTGCAAAGGCATTTAAGGCTGCTGCCGAAAAGGTTGATTCATTCATCAGTGTTGAGCTTTCAATGGGTCAGATGATTGATGATATCAAGGCTTCAGTTGAATATAAAAAGCCTGTAACACTCTGCAACAGAGCAGGCGGTATGATTCCTTCACCTGAAATGGTGCTTGAAGCAATCAGAGAAGCAAACAAAGGAGGTAACAGATAATGGTAGTATTTGATAAACCCAAGTCACTCGCTGACGTGCCTCTTCACTATTGTCCCGGCTGCACACATGGTATAATTCACCGCCTTGTTGCTGAAACTCTTGACGAGCTGGGCATTGAAGGTCAGGCTATCGGTGTTGCTCCCGTTGGTTGTTCAGTTCTTGCTTATAATTATTTCACCTGTGATATGGTTCAGGCCGCACACGGCAGAGCACCTGCTGTTGCAACAGGTCTTAAGCGTGCCGACCCGGACAATCACATCGTTTTCACCTATCAGGGTGACGGTGACCTTGCTTCAATCGGTATGGCTGAAACTGTTCATGCTGCAGCAAGAAACGAAAACATCACAATTATCTTCGTTAATAATGCAATTTACGGCATGACAGGCGGTCAGATGGCTCCCACATCTCTTCCCGCTCAGGTTACACAGACCTCACCCTACGGCAGAGACACAAGCCACTGCGGTTTCCCTGTTAAGGTCAGTGAAATGCTTGCAACACTTGACGGTGCAGGCTATATTGAAAGAGTTGCTGTTAACAACGTTAAGAATGTAAGAAATGCAAAGAAGGCTATCAAGAAGGCTTTCCAGAATCAGATTGATAAAAAAGGCTTCTCACTTATCGAGGTTGTTTCAACCTGTCCCACAAACTGGGGTATGACACCTATCAATGCACTTAAGTGGCTTGAAGATAATATG
>JAZNUW010000004.1:0-8118 GCA_045592465.1 Acutalibacteraceae bacterium
GTATATCTTGCAGCAGCATAGTGCATATCTCTTGAATAAGCCTTACCGAAGTTACCCTTTGAATCGACAAAAGGATTGAGAAGAGCTTCATTACCACGTGAAAGACGCACCATAGTTTCATATATGGCAGCATCACCGTGAGGGTTAAGACGCATTGTCTGACCGACGATATTTGCGGACTTTGTTCTGCCACCGGTGAGAAGACCCATTTTATACATAGTATAAAGAAGCTTTCTGTGTGAGGGCTTGAAGCCGTCAATTTCAGGAATGGCTCGGGAAAGGATAACGCTCATAGCATAGGGCATATAGTTGATTTCGAGAGTATCAGTGATTCTCTGCTCAATCATTTCACCCGCACCGAGTATATGGGTATTTTCAAGAAGATTCACATCTTCATCTTTCTTTTTGTTTGTTTTCTTTTTTGCCATAAAGTGCTTCCTCCTTTCCTCAGCTTACGTCTGTCATATCAATATAAAGATGACCGAAATTAGCAATATAATCTTTTCTGCCTGCTAGGTTATCGCCTAAAAGCAGATCAAACTTTTCAGCTGTTTCCTCAGCCTCGGCAGCATCAATTTTAATAAGACGTCTTGTGGCAGGATTCATAGTGGTGAGATTCATCATGTCAGCATCGTTTTCACCAAGACCCTTTGAGCGCTGAATGGAATATTTCTTGTTACCGATGGCTTCAAGAGCATCTGCCTTTTCTTTTTCAGTGTAGGCAAACCAGGTTTCGTTGCCGCTTGTGATTTCATAAAGAGGCGATTCGGCAATAAACACCTTGCCTTCTCTTATAAGTGTGGGAACAAGACGGTAAATCATTGTAAGTATAAGAGTGCGGATCTGATAGCCGTCGACGTCGGCGTCGGTACAGATTATAATCTTGCTCCAGCGAAGGTTATCCATAGAGAAGGTGGACATATTTTTCATTCCCTTGGCGTGGACTTCAACACCGCAGCCGAGAACCTTGAGAAGGTCGGTTATAATCTCACTCTTGAATATTTTTTCATATTCGGACTTAAGACAGTTGAGAATCTTACCGCGTACGGGTATAACAGCCTGAAATTCCGAATCTCGCGCCTGTTTGCAGGCACCGAGAGCTGAGTCACCTTCCACGATGAAAAGCTCTCTGCGGTCAATATCCTTGCTTCTGCAGTCAACAAACTTCTGAACTCTGTTTGCCATATCGTTTGATGAAGCCAGGGTCTTTTTGATGTTGACTCTGGCAGCCTCAGCCTTGACACGGGAACGCATATTGATAAGCACCTGGTCGGCAATCTTATCGGCTTCAAGCTTGTTTTCAATAAAGTATATCTCAAGCTGATGACGGATAAATTCTGTCATAGCCTCCTGAATAAATTTATTTGTAATTGCCTTCTTTGTCTGATTGAGATATGAAGTTTCAGTTGAGAAAGATGATGAAACGAGAATCAGACAGTCGGAAATATCCTGAAATTTTATTTTTGTGTCAGTTTTGGTGTATTTGCCTGAGCTCTTGAGATAGGCATCAATCTGAGCCACCATTGCATTTTTGACAGCATTATCCGGGGAACCGCCGAACTCAAGGAAGCTGGAGTTGTGATAGTACTCAATAAGCTGACTCTTGTTTGAGAATGTCAGGGCAATATTAAGCTTGACCTTATATTCGGGCAGGTCAGCTCTGTCCTTACCGCTGCGCTCTGTCTGCCAATACTGCACAGAGGTCATTGCATCTTCGCCTGCAATTTCTTTAACATAGTCACTGATGCCGTTCTCGTAGTAATAGACAAAGGTTTCAAAGCCGCCCTTGACCTGATTTTTCAGCTCAAAACGCACCTTGGGATTAACAATAGCCTGACGCATCATAATGTTCTGATAATATTCAAGACTGATGTCGATATCGGTGAAAACCTCAAGGTCAGGCTTCCATTTAATTCTTGTGCCTGTATCTTTTTTGCTGTAGGGCTCGCTCTGAAGTCCGCCGATGTTAACGCCCTTTTCGAAGTGAAGGGTGTGTCTTTCACCGCCGGTTTTGATTTCAGCATCCATATATTCACTGGCAAACTGTGTTGCACAAAGACCGAGACCGTTAAGACCTAATGAATATTCATAGCTGCCGCCTGCATTTGTTTTATACTTACCGCCTGCGTACATTTCACAGAAGATAAGCTCCCAGTTATAACGGCCGTATTTCTCATTATAGCCGACGGGAATACCGCGTCCGAAGTCCTGAACCTCAACGCTTCCGTCTGAATATCTTGTGACAACTATTTTATCGCCGTGACCCTCTCTTGCTTCGTCAATTGAGTTTGAGAGAATTTCAAAAACCGAGTGCTCACAGCCCTCAATACCGTTTGAACCGAATATAACAGCAGGTCTTTTTCTTACCCTGTCGGCGCCTTCCAGCATTTCGATATCTTCATTTGAATATCCGGGTTTCTTAGCCATAATAAATACGAATCCTTTCAAATTTATTATATATCATATTGAATTGGTTACACTAAATATAGTAGAACTATGCAGAGTTTTCCACAATACTTATAATTTACACCATTTTGTGGAAAAAATCAAGTAAAAATTTGAAGTCATAGAACAAAATATGGGACTTTATAGCTTAGTTTTACTTGAAATAACACAAAATATGTGTTATTATAATACCATAAGAACCAAAAGTTCTGAACATCAATTTTAATTCAGGAGGAAAAATATTATGTCATATATTGAACTTACAAGCGAAAACTTCCACAATGAAGTAAACGAAGAAAAAAGCGTTCCCGTACTCGTTGATTTCTGGGCTCCCTGGTGCGGTCCCTGTCAGATGTTAGGTCCCACAATTGAAGAGCTTGCTGACGAGCTTGACGGTGAGGTTAAAATCTGCAAGCTCAACTGCGATGAAGCTTCAGATTACGCAATGTTTATGGGCGTTATGACAATTCCCTGTCTTATCCTCTTTGTCGACGGCGAAGAAAAAGGCAGACTCGTCGGTCTGCAGACAAAAGATGAGATTGTGGAGTTTATTAACTCAAATAAGTGAACGAGAGATTTAAAATGAAGAAGTCTAAAATACTAATTATTCTTATAACCTTTATTGCTTTCTCCATTCTGTTTTCTGTAACATCAGAAGAAAACAAACCCGGTACGCCTGAAGACGTTTTAAAGGCTAACATCGGTCCTGATTATGAAAGTTTTAAGGAAGTGCTCAAGATTATTGAAGTTAATGATGAAGGCGATGCTCTGTGCATTTTTGAAACAGACGGCAAACTTGCCGTGGCTTATCTCAACTGCGTGGGCACTGATAAATATAAATTCGGCACTGCAGTTGAATATCCGCCTTTCTATACAGATGTACCTAAAGCCAGCATAAGCAATCTTAAAGCAGGTGATTCAGACTTGCTTATTAAATATGCTGTAACAAATGACAAAACCACTGTTGACGGAAGTATTGAAAAATACACTTTTTCCGTCGGCAACAGCAAACAGACATTTCATCTGATTTCGGTGGAAGATAAAAAATGCTTTGGATATGTATATCATCTTGAATGATTGTGATGTTATAAAAAGAAAGACCTGCAAGGGAGTTCCCTGCAGGTCTTTCTTTTTTATCTGTCCTAGCCGGACGGGCATTACTTTTGCTGTCGCGCAAAAGTAATCAAAACGCGATTTGTCTCTTATTACATACTGCTAAGAGCCTTTTCCAGTGCAACAAGACCTCTGTCAATTTCATCATAGGTGATATTAAGAGGCGGAAGAAGTCTTACCTTTGCTTTAGCTGTGAGAAGCAGCGCACCGTATTCAATGCCTTTTTTCACCACATCAGCACTCCTGATACCGTCACTAAGACGAATGCCCATCATAAGACCCAGACCGTCAATGCCTTCAACGTGGGGCATTGTGAGAATTTTTTCTCTCATATACTCCCCTTTTGCTTCAACTTCACTGAGGAATTTTTCATCCATTGTGTTGAGGATATATTCAGCGCCGGCTGTTGCTACAGGGTTGCCGCCGAAGGTTGTTGCGTGGTCACCGGGGCCGAAAACAGTTTCAGTCTTTTCGCCGAACATAACACAGCCGAGAGGCAGACCGCCACCGATACCCTTAGCAGTTGTAACAATGTCGGGAGTTATATCATAGTTCTGGAAGCAGAAAAGCTTGCCTGTTCTGCCGACGCCTGTCTGCACTTCATCGATAATGAGGATAATATCCTTTTCCTTGCAAAGTGCCTCAACTTCCTTGACAAAAGCTTTATCAAGAGGCATAACACCGCCCTCGCCCTGAATAAGCTCCATCATAACAGCGCATACACTGCCGTTAAGAGCGTTTCTGAGTGTTTCGATGTCATTTGCCGGCACAAACTCAAAGCCCTCTGTAAAGGGGAAGAAATACTTATGAAAAACATCCTGACCTGTGGCAGCAAGAGTTGTGACGGTTCTGCCGTGGAATGAATTAACCAGTGTTATAACCTTGTTTCTTCCCTCACCGTATTTTTCATATGAATATTTTCTTGCGCATTTGATTGCGCCCTCATTGCTTTCTGCACCGCTGTTTGAGAAGAAAACCTTCTTCATACCTGTTTTTTCACAGAGAATTTTAGCTGTGTTTGCGCAAGGCTCTGTGTAATAAAGATTTGAAATATGCTGAAGAGTACCAAGCTGCTTTGTAACGGCGCTCACCCAGCCTTCGTTGCAGAAGCCGAGTGAATTTACACCGATACCGCTTGAAAAATCAACATATTCCTTGCCGTCAAAGTCAGTGCAGACAGCACCCTTACCCTCTTTGATTGCAACAGGAAATCTGCCGTAGGTATGAGCAACATAGCTCTGATCTTTATCTTTAATTATATCAAAATTACTCATTGTCATTCCTCACTTTGTCATAAGAGTACCGATACCCTCTTTTGAGAACATTTCAATTAAAATTGAGTGGGGTACCCTGCCGTCTATCATAACTGCCTTCTTAACTCCGCAGCGAACTGCCTTTTCGCAGGAAAGCATTTTAGGAATCATACCGCCTGAAATTATTCCGCTGTCAATAAGAGAAGCTACCTCATCAACATGAATTTCACTGATAAGTGTTGCGGGATCGTTTACATCGCGCAGAAGTCCGGGAATATCCGTAAGAGTGATAATGTTTTCAGCACCCAGAGCAGCGGCAATTTCAGCTGCAGCAGTATCTGCATTAATATTATAAACCTGACCCTCATTGTCGATGCCGACAGTTGCAATAACGGGGATATAATCTTCCTCAAGTATTTTTTCAATGGGTGCAGGGTCAATTTCTGTTATTTCGCCTACAAAGCCGTAATCAAAGCCGTCATCTGTTTTCTTGACGCACTTGATCATAGCTCCGTCAATACCGCAAAGGCCTACAGCCTTGCCGCCTTCAGTTTCAATAAGGGACACAAGATCTTTGTTTGTCTTGCCTGAAAGCACCATCTGCACCACCTCGGCAGTGTCCTTATCAGTGTAACGAAGACCGTTGACGAACTTTGATTCAATGCCGAGATTTTTGAGCATACCGCTGATTTCAGGGCCGCCGCCGTGCACGAGAACAACCTTGATGCCGACGAGTGAAAGCAGAATGATGTCACTCATAACAGCATATTTGAGTTCAGTGTTGATCATAGCATTTCCGCCGTATTTGACAACAACGGTTTTGCCGTAGTATTTTTGTATGTAAGGCAGGGCATCGGTGAGAATCTCAGCCTTAAGCGCTGCCGAAATTTTTTCTGACATAACATTCACCTCACTGAATTATGTTCTGTAATCGCCGTTGATTTTGACGTAATCATAGGTCAGGTCACAGCCCCATGCAGTTGCAGAATATTCACCCTGCTTCATATCAACGTCAAGGGTGATTTCGCTTTCGAGAAGTATCTCCTTAGCCTTTTCTTCACTGAAGGGAATGCCTGCACCGTTTTCGCAGACTTTGATAGTACCCTTGCAGGAAGAAAGATAAACATCAATGGTGTCAACCTTGAAGTCGCCCTCTGTATAGCCGATAGCACAGAGAATTCTGCCCCAGTTTGCGTCTGCACCGAACATTGCTGTTTTAACAAGTGATGAGCAGATTATGCTCTTTGCAATTTTCTTTGCAGTTGCTTCATCAGTGCAGGCTGTGACGTTACACTCGAGGAGTCTCTGAGCACCCTCGCCGTCACCTGCAATAAGACGTGCAAGCTTAACAGAAACAGACATAAGTGCCTGCTTGAAAATTTCAAAGTCAGCTCCGTCACTGTCAATAACGGCATTATCGGCCTTGCCGTTTGCCATAATGCAGACCATATCGTTTGTTGAGGTATCACCGTCGACACTTATCATATTGAATGTATCCTTAACAACGGCACTGAGTGCCTTCTGCAGATATTCGGAAGAAATATTGCAGTCTGTTGTCATAAAACAAAGCATTGTTGCCATATTGGGATGAATCATACCCGAGCCCTTGCAGCAAGCACCGAGAGTAACAGTTTTGCCGCCAATCTCCATTTCAACGGCAACCTCCTTGGGCAGGGTATCAGTTGTCATAATAGCCTCAGCGCAGTCATGACCGCCGTCAACACTCATCTGCGAAGCGAGTGCAGGTGCACCCTCGGCAATAGGAGTCACATCAAGTGTCATACCGATAACACCTGTTGATGCAACGATAACATCCTTGCTGTCAACACCGAGAGCCTTAGCTGCGATATCACACATCATTTCAGCTTTTTCAACACCGTCTGCGTTGCAGGTGTTTGCGTTGCCGCTGTTGACAATAACAGCCTGAGCAACACCGTCTGCAATATTGTTTCTTGTTACGGTTATGGGAGCGCCGTAAACCTTATTCTGTGTGTACACTGCCGCAGCGGCGCACTTTGTGTCACTGACGATCATCGCCAGGTCTTTTTTAGTCTGATTCTTTCTTATTCCACAGTGGATGCCTGAAGCCTTGAAGCCCTTAGCAGCGGTAACTCCGCCATTTATATATTTCATAGTTTTACCTCTTTTCTTACAGTGCAGTTGCTATGTCAAAGCCCATAGCAATATTCATATTTTCAATTGCAGCTGATGATGCACCCTTGCCGAGATTATCAAAAACTGATGTTATCGTCACTCTGTCACCATTTCCGCAGATATGAATCTTCATTTTATTGGTACCCTCAAGACCTATGGGTGAAAGAAAACCGCTTTCGGGTGCCTTGTGTACAGTAATAAACTCACTGTTTTTATAATAATCGCTGAAGAAAGCATAAAGCTCCTCTGCGCTCATTTGCTTGTTTAAAAGCTTAGTGTAAATTGGTACACTCACTGCCATTCCGCAATAATAATCGCTGACTATAGGATTAAAAACAGGCTCAAAATCAAGACCTGTGATTTTTTTCATTTCGGGCAGGTGCTTATGAGTCTGTGAAAGACCGTACTGTCTGGGTGTGCCGATTTCTTCTTCTCTTTCGGGATTTTCATAGTCGGCAATCATTTTATTTCCGCCGCCGCTGTAGCCTGTTATGCTGTGAGCAGTTACTGGATAAGCAGAAGGCATAATTCCGGCACTGACTAAGGGGTACACAACAGAAATGAAGCCGGTTGCGTGGCAGCCCGGGTTTGCAATTCTCTTTGCATTTCTGATTGCTTCATAGTGCTTATCCGAAAGCTCGGGGAAGCCGTATGTCCAGCCCTCGGCAGTGCGGTGGGCTGTGCTGGCATCGATTATAACAGTGTCAGGGTTTGTCACAAGCTTCACAGCCTCAATTGCCGCCGCATCGGGAAGGCAGAGGAATGTGACGTCGCTTTCATTCATAAGACGCTGTCTTTCGCTGTTGTCTTTTCTTTTGTCTTCATCTATTTCAAGTAAGGTCACATAAGGGTGATTTACCAATTTGCTTTTTAATTGCAGGCCTGTTGTGCCTGCCTGACCGTCAATAAAAACTTTGATTTTATTCATTGGAAAACCTTCTTCGGGGATATTTATGCATATAGATTGCATATCAATGGAATTATTATACACTAAAATGTATATTTGTCAAGAATAAATTGAATATTTATGTAATGGTTTTGCATATATTTTCAAAAAGAAAATTTGCTGTTCTTCGCTCTTCACATTTGTATTTTTCTTCAAAAAAATCCTCCCCAAAAATTGAGGAGGATTTAATGGGTACTAACTTATTTA
>JAZNUW010000005.1:0-11235 GCA_045592465.1 Acutalibacteraceae bacterium
ACGACTCGACTTCGTGCGAGGGGGGGGTTTTGGGGTGGGGGGGGGGGGCAAAATCGCGAAGCGATTTTTCCCGGTCGCGCTGCGACCGCCACACAGCCTGCGGCTGTGGGCCCCGCCCCCCGAGCTGTAATTTATCCCGAAAGCTTAACATATAATTATCCGGGTGATATTTATGATGAATTATGTTTTTCCGCTGCTTCTGATAATATCCTTCATATCGGCATTGGCAACCGGCAGGATGAATGAGCTTTCATCTGCAGTGATAGACGGTGCAGAAAGCGCTGTTCAGCTTCTGCTGAGATTAGTTTCTATGCTTTGTCTGTGGGGAGGTGTTATAGAAATAGCTGATAATTCGGGCATGACTAAGGTGTTTTCACGCTTTATGTCGCCGCTGATCGGTCTGATATTTCCAAGGTTAAAAAAAGAAAAATATGCCCTTGAAGCAATTTCTATGAATATTACGGCAAACGTTCTGGGCCTTGGCAATGCCGCCACACCTTTAGGCCTTGAGGCTATGAGACGTCTTCAGGATATCAATGAAGACAGGTCTGTGGCAAGCGATGAAATGGTGGTTTTCGTTGTGATGAATACTGCTGCTATGCATATAATCCCCACAACCGTTGCCACTATGCGAGGACAATACGGCAGTGAAAATCCCATGGAAATTATGCCGGCAGCCTTTCTTACCTCTTTTTGTGCCCTTGCAGCTGCAATAATTGTTGCGAAAGCGGGTAACAGAATCAGAAACTATAAAGTAAAACGGGGTGCATATAATGCCGGATAATTTTGGCAGTTACATATTGCCGCTTATGTTCGTCGGTATAGTGGCATTCGGTCTTGTTAAAAAGGTAAAGGTTTTCGATTGTTTTATGACGGGTGCAAAAAAAGGCCTTCACACAGTTTATGATTTGCTGCCGAGCATAACGGGGCTGGTTGTTGCCGTTGCTATGCTTAAAGAAAGCGGAGCCATGGATATAGTTTCAGAGCTATTATCTCCCGTGACATCTCTTTTCGGAGTACCCCCTGAAATAACACCTATGGCGCTTCTCAGCCCTGTTTCAGGCGGTGGTTCACTGAGCTTGTTTGAAAGTGTGCTGAAAACTCACGGGCCTGATTCCTTTATCGGTCAGGTTGCGAGTGTGGTTATGGGCTCAACGGATACCACTCTTTATGCCGTTACGGTCTATTATTCTGCAGTGGGAATCAAAAATACAAGGCATACTCTTATGGCAGGGCTGACAGCCGATTTTCTGAGCCTTGTGCTATCTGCATATTTTATCAGGCTGACTATATAAAAAACTGTTGTTCTTTATTGCTCTTAATAACATCTTTACAAAATGGAAACAACTATATTTAGCTTTAGGGTTGCAATAATTAACGATATGTGCTATTATATACAGAGAAAATTACAAAATTGTAATAAGTTTACCGGCAATAACGGACAATAAGGAGCTTAATGATGTTTAAAAAACTTATATGCCTGATGCTTGCTGTTTTGGTTATGATACCTTTTATAAATATCGGAAGTGTCAGTGCTGCGGCTGATGACACTATCACAACTCTTGTTAGCTTAGTTGAAAAATTCCCGGCAGGCAAATATTGGAACAGTGTAGGCAAAGACAAAAATAACTCTGACAATGTAACATCAAAGCCTTGTGCAAGCCACAGCAACTGCACATGGAATAAATCCTGTGATTGCAATAATTTTGACAACGCAATTCAGTGCATGGGCTATGCTCATAAAATAGCCTATGAAATTACGGGTGTGATGCCCAGAAATAATTTTGTTAAGGTCACAAGCCTTAAAGCCTCAGAACTTCGTGTAGGTGATATTATCCGCTACCGTTGGAACGGACATTCACTTTGTGTTACAGGCGTAAGCGGAAACAAAATTTCCTTCACAGACTGCAACTGGGTTGGCAGATGTCAGATCCGTTGGGGCATAATGGATATTTCAGATATTCAGGGCTTCAGCTATGTGTTCAGACTTCCCGGCAACAACAGAAAGAACACTGACCTTGATTTTTACAAAAATCCCGATAAGGTGACAAGTGAGCCCGAAGTGGAGGTTGACATTTCAAAAAATGACCCTCACGAAGACTGGAAGATGGTTTCAGCAAACCTTAATGTCAGAGCTGAGCATTCAATAGACTCAAATGTGGTCGGCAAGATTTATGACGGCTCAACCTTTAAAGTATATGACAAGTATGATGACGGCACCTATCTCTGGGGCAAGATTCTTTATGAAAACACAGTTGGCTGGTGCGCACTGAATTATTCCGAATATCTTGGCGGCGAAATTGAAACTCCCGACTTTAAAAATGTTGCAAGTGTTTATCTTGCAGGGGAGAAGATCGAGCTGAGTTGGAACGAAAGTTGCGGCGCAGGTAAATATGTTCTTTATATTTACGATGAAAACGGTGATGTCTATGATAAATACACCGTCAGCGACAGCAAAAAATCAAAGAGTATTGTTATCAATATTCCCGGTGAATACACAGCAGTGGTTGTTGCAGCCAATTCTCTTGTACCCGGCTGGAAGGTTTCAAGCAAGGAATATACCTTTGAGGTTGCCGATGCTGAAGAAACAGTTTTTGTTGAAAGCATAAAGCTTGACGCTCCCGAAAAGCTGGCAAAGGGTGACAGTGTTGTTATTGACGCTGTTGTCAGACCCTCTGATGCAACCAATAAATCCCTTATCTGGAAAAGCTCAGACACCTCTGTGGCAACCGTCAGCTCAAAGGGCAAGGTTACAGGCAAAAAGTTCGGAACAGCAAAAATTGTCTGCACAGCTGCTGACACAGGTGAGATTAAAAAGAGTGTGACAATTACCGTTGTACCCGCCAAGGTCACGTCTCTCAGGCAGGATTATTCAACGGCAGGCAAGCTTGGTCTGACATGGAAAAAGGTCAGCGGAGCATCATATTACAGCATTTACAGATATGACAGCGAAACTGACAGCTTCAAGAGAGTTGAAACAACAGAGGACACATCAATCGTGTTTAAGCTCACTGCGGGCAGAAGCTATAAATTCAGAGTTTATGCCGTTGCCAAAGTCGGCAAAACAACCTACAGCAGTGAGGTTTCACAGACAGCTACAGGTGTCACAGGCCCGAAGGCAACTGATCTCGCAGTTAAAATGACAGGCACAAAGGCTAAGCTCTCATGGGATAAGGTCAGCGGTGCAACACACTATGTTATTTACAGAGTTTCAGGTGATGATCTTATTAAAATCGAAACTGTAGATTCTGATAATCTTTCCTATACAGTTGATGAGCTTAAAGCCGGCGGCACATACCGTTTCAGAGTCAGAAGCATCCGCAAGGATGACGGTGTGACAGGCTACGGTGCATATAGCAACACCGCAAAAACATAAAAGTATTAAACCTGCAGAGTAATTCTTTGCAGGTTTTTAATTTAAAGTAATTTCTTGTATATTATTTTGATTTGCCTATTTTCTTATTTTTTATATTCTGTCTTGACTTTTATTATTTTATTTACTATAATATATTCATAAAGGCGGCTTATACTTTCCGCCAATGATTAGGAGGAGATTCCAATGAAAAAAGTAATTTCAGTTCTTTTAACAATGTTAATGCTTTTCTCAGTAATGGGCACTGTTGCTCTTGCTGTTGATAATGAAGTGCCCGGTCCCACAGGTGAATGCGGTTGTGCAGATCACACAATTGCTGCTGAGGGTTGCCATTGCTGCGTTCTTTGTCCCAACATTGACATATCATACCTTACAGCATGCGCTAAGAATTCAAGTGCAGGTGGTTCCTATGACGGTTCACTCTGCTGCTATAAGTGCACAGGCATCTGGCCCTGCGATTGTGGCTGTGATTGCTGCGGTGAAAGTGCCGGCAGTGACAACAATAACCCCATAATCGGCGATATAGATGACATCTGGACAGAAGAAGCACAGGATGACTTCGTTGACGGTTTCCAGAAGATTCTTAAGAGAATTTCAGATGCTTTTGACAACTTCTTCAACAGAATTTTTGAGTTCCTCAGACTTGACGAAGTTCTCGGCAGAAACTGATTAACAACATAAAGAGCTACCGGAAGGTGGCTCTTGTTTTTTATTTGACATTAAATATTAAATATTTTTGAATAAACTATTGACATTTATTTGGCAGTGATATATAATATAAACAAGTTAGAGGGTTATACCTCTTTCAAATATTAAACATGGAGGAAACAACAATGGCAGAATTTTTCGCAAAGTTCGAAGAAATTTGGCAGGCAATCTGGGAATATCTTTACAAGGTATTTGCATACCTTAATGAAGCTGAATAATTTAAATTAGCTTAAACAATTGTTTAAAAAGATAAGGTCACCTTACGGTGACTTTTTCTTTTTATAAAGTGGGAATATAGAATTATGAAAAAAATTTGAATAAACTGTTGACTTTTTTGCTTGTGTATTATATAATGTAATCAAGTTAGAGGGAAACCTCTTTCAAATATAGATATGGAGGAAAACATAATGAATACACAGTTCTTTGAGGATATGTATGCAATGCTTTGGGAACTCATCTACAAGATTCTCGCTATCTTTGATATCGAACTTGAAGCATAAGCTAAACAATTATCGCGATTAAACAATTGTTTAATAGACAAAACCTGCCTTATGGCAGGTTTTGTTTTTTTACCGACATATTGTCTTTAAAAAACAGATTTTGTCAATATGTTGTGTTTTATATGGTTATATGAAATCTATGTGAGATGAATTTGCATAAACAATTAAAAATGTTTATATAACATTGACAAACTGTAAATTATAGGATAGAATGTTACTTGTAAGGAAACAGACCTTAACAAAATTAAAGGAGGAATAACGATGAGCTTTTGGGATACAATCGTACAGATGTTTGGTCTTGACCATCTTATGATTCTTATTAATTGGATCACGAGCCTTTTCGCTTAATTTTTAAGCCATAAAAGTAACAGAATTTTTAAATTATTAATGCCACCTTCTCAGGTGGCATTTTTTCTTTATTTGATTCTGACCTGCAAGGGCAGTGAAATGGCTGTGTCCGAAACTATTGCACCTTCTTCAAGGCAGAGATAATATTGAAATTCTTCAGGCTCATAATAGAAATCGGAATCGTGAACGGTTACAGTGCAGATAATGTCGCCGTTTTCTTCTTCGCTGATTTCACACTCCACATCGGCACTCACTTTCTGAATTATTGTTTCAGCGGACATCTGATAAACATAAGCCTTGCCGCCTTCGGGGGCTTCACCGAAATTGTCACCTACAGTGAGCACAACCTGCTGAAAGAATTCATCCTGAGGAATCTCAGTGAGCTTAAAGCTGCTGATTTTCAGATAGGTTTTTCCGTCTTCTGATTTATCGCCGTTTTTCTTATCTGTTGCAATAAGCGTGGGGGAGGTGAGAGGCTCAGTTGTGGTGGGCTTTGTTGTTTCGGTTGTTGTCGGCTCAGTTGTGGTCGGTGCCGTAGTTGATTCTTCTGTAGTCACTTCCTCGGTTGTTGTTTCTTCTGTGGTTGTTTCCTCCTCGGTAGTGGTTTCCTGAGTTGTTTCTTCTTCGGTTGTTGTTTCAGCCGTTGTGACTTCAACCTGCGCTGTAGGCTGGGTGATGGGCGGCGCTGTTGTTTTATCCTCTTTATCCTTATTGCCGCCTGCTATGAGTGCTATGAGCAGTCCCAGCACAATAACCAGTCCTAAAACCAGAAAATACCAATGATTGCCGGGCTTTTTCTCACCTTCCTCATCGGCAGGGTACTCATCATAAATGTCGTCATCATAGGCAACGGGGGCGTCAAATGAATCAAAACGCACTGCGTTGTCGGTTTCGCCTATTTCAAATGTACCCGTTGAAACGGGCGCTGTGCTTTCAGCTTTTGCCCCGGCACCTGAGGTGTTTGAGGGTGAAAGAGAATATCTGTGAAGGTCGGCGCCTAAAAGCGAGGGAATATAATATCTGTCGGACGGCCTGAATGCCGTAGCCTTATAGATTATGCTCGCCAGCTCATAGTCCGCATTTTCAGGGGCGGGGAGCAGGTCGCCGCGCATACACTTGATGAAAGCCTGCTCTCTGTCCTGAAGTGAAACAGGCTGAGGAAATGGCGGCAGAAACGGCATACGGTTGTTGTTAAGAAGCTTATAAAGCAGTATGCCGAGAGAATAAATATCCGATGATGTGTCAACGGTTGCGGTTTTATTATATAATTCGGGAGCAATATAGGCTGAAGGGTCATTTGCATTGTGAAAAATTGAATCAAAAATTCCGAAATCTCCCAGCTTATAATTGCCGAATGAGTCAACATAAATGTTTTCGCTTTTAATATCGTGATGAACAATTCCTGCTTGTCTGAAGCCTTCAAGAGCGTTGCACATATCCTGACCTAATTTCAGAATCTCACTTTTTTTCATAGTGTCAGGCTGAGTGTGAGACGCAAGAGGAGTGAGCAGCTCCATAAGCATAATAACATAGAAGCATGAAGCCTCACGCACTATGGTGAAGTTGTCAAAGCGCACTATGTTTTTATTGCTGCGAAGGGAAAGCATAGTCTGCATATTTTTAGTTATGTCCTTTTGCAGTGCATTGAGATATTCGTCAATATTGATGAATCTGCCCGAAGAAATAACAGAACTGATTTCTCGGTCATCTGAGGGGAATTTCACCGTTTTAAGACCCATATAACGAAGCTGACCGTTTTCAGTTTTATAAACCTTATAAAACTTTGAAGCCTTGCCTTCTGATATTTTTGAATCAATAAACCAAGACCCGAAAACAGGCTCATAAGCTCTGAGCTTTTCGATATTCATTTAGTCTCAACTCCTTGTTCTGCGGTTTGTGCAAATATAATAGCATTAATATTTTATCAAGTCAAGATTTGGTGCTTTGCCGTTATTATCAACTATAGCAAATTATACTAAAAGTAGCCTTAACCTTAATAGAATTTTTACATATCAAAATTCAGTTTCTATTGATTTACGTATCAAAAAGATGTAAACTATAATGTGAGCGCAAATTATGTCGCAGTATATCATTAATAAGAGATTTATATATTATTTTTAAGTTATATAGGTGAAAAAATTGAAAAAAATAATCTTGATAGTTGCTTTGGTTTTATTGTTATCTGTCTATCCGTTTTTCAATATTGTGGGCATTTCCAGAAACGAAGGGGAAATAGCTGATAACGACATTTCAAAGGGTAATGAAATAATTGAAAGCCTTGCCGGCTTTGATGTCAGGCAGGCTGAGTCAAATGTCAGAGATGCTCAGGCAAAAAGAAACGATCCTACCGGTAATGCACAGAAAATCAAAAAAATATTAAAAGACCTTAAAGACGGCAAGACTACTTACAGAAAGGTTTTCAGGAATGTTTATATCGTAGGTGACTCACTTATGAACGGACTTGAGGCCTATAACATTCTCAACTCTAATCACCTTATCACACAGGTCAGTGCAAGTCTTTATCATCTTGACGGAAATGTCAATCGAATTATAAGAATGAATCCTCCCGTGATTATTCTTCATTACGGTGTTAATATGATTGCCACAGGTGACAGATACCTCAACAATTTTATTTCTATGTACACGAGAATAATCAAAGAACTGAAAAAGGCTTTGCCCGACACACGCATCATAATCAGCGGAATTTTCCCCGTTGACAGAAGTGTGGCATCAGCCAAGCGTTTCGGAAGAATAGGTGCTTATAACAAAGCACTTGAAAAAATGTGCAAAGACCTTGAGGTGGAATATCTTAATTCCGCAAGTGTGCTCAAAGCTCATCCCGAATGCTATGGTGGTGACGGAATTCATTTATCCAGAGCTTTTTATGAAAAGTACTGGCTCAGATTTTTAATTAAAGAGTTGGAGATAGTCTGATGAACAGGCAAAGAAAATTTGAAATAATCTGTGTTGTTGCTCTGATTATTTTTATTGCTTTTGTGTCTGCAGATACTGCCTACAGCAATAAAACGGCAGAAGAAGTGGCAGAAGGCGTTGTGCAGAGCTTCGACGTGAATGATCTTGTGAAAGTCAAAAAAAATAGAATAAAAGAAGAATTCGGCATGGACCTCACCACTGTGGATTCCTGCGTCTATTACGCAAGCGAATCTGTGATGAATGTCTCTGAGCTTATGATTATCAAGCTTAAAGAGGATGTCAATGCCGATGAAATAATGAATATAATAAGTGTTAGACTTGATAAAAAGCAGACTCTCTTTGAGGGGTACGCCCCTGAGCAGAGTGCACTTCTTAAAGATGCTGTGCTCAAGCAGAGCAGAGGCTTCGTTTTTTATTGTGTCGGCGAAGAAGCTCATGAAGCCTTCGCTTCTTTTAGGTCAAATGTCAGATAATAACCGTGAGGTGTAACAATGGTCTTCAGCAGTGCCGTGTTTTTATTTGTGTTTTTCCCGCTTATGCTGGTGCTGTATTTTCTGCCCGGATATAAAGACCCGGAAAAGGATATAGCTAAGAAAAACATTGTTTTGCTTATAGCAAGTTTAATTTTCTATGCATGGGGCGAGCCTCTTTACATAGTACTGATGCTTATAAGCATCTTTTTTAACTATAATCTTGGCATCGATATCGAAAACAACAGAGTGTCACGAAAGAAAACAAAAAAGCTTTTGACATTCGGTGTTATATTTAATTTGTTTTTGCTTGGATTTTTCAAATATGCCGGATTTATTATTGAAAATATCAACAGTCTTTTCAATGCAGAAATAGAATATGAGGGGTTACCTCTTCCTGTAGGTATTTCTTTTTATACCTTTCAGATTTTGTCATATATAATTGACGTTTATAAAGACAGGGTCAAGGCACAGAAAAGCTTTGTTGCTTTCGGTGCTTATATTTCAATGTTCCCACAACTTATTGCAGGTCCTATAGTTCAGTATAAAGATATTGACCGTCAGCTTAAAGAAAGAACTGTAACAATAGAGAAATTCTATGACGGTGTGATTTATTTCATAAAGGGCTTGGGCAAGAAGGTGCTTTTTGCCAACACAATCGGTGCAGTTTACACTGATGTTGTTGCAGGCGATGTGGCATCGCTTTCTGTTGTGAGTGCGTGGATAGCAGTTATCTGCTACACTCTGCAGATTTATTTCGATTTCAGCGGCTACAGTGACATGGCAGTGGGCCTTGGCAAGATGTTCGGCTTTGAATTTGTGCAGAACTTCAACTTCCCCTATAAGGCAACAAGCATCAAGGATTTCTGGAGCAGGTGGCACATAAGTCTTAGCTCATGGTTCAGAGATTATGTTTATATTCCTCTGGGCGGCAACAAAAAGGGCACTGCAAGAACAGTAATAAATATCCTTATTGTCTGGTCGCTTACCGGCTTATGGCACGGTGCAGCATGGAACTTCATAGCATGGGGTATGTTCTACGGAATACTGCTTTTAGCCGAAAAATATCTGCTTAAAGATGTGCTCGAAAAGCTTCCGAAGGCACTCAGATATATTGGTACCATGATAGTTGTTATGGTTGGCTGGGTCTTCTTTGCGAGTGAAAACATAACTAACGCCTTTGCTCTCATCGGCTCAATGACTGGCTTCGGCGGCGGATTTATGGATGCGCAGTCAAAATATCTGCTTTCACAGAATATCTTCCTGATTTTCGTTATGGGAATGAGTGCAGTGGGTGTCTTTGACAGGCTGAGCCTCAGACAGGAAACAAGACTCATCAAGGGTCTCAGAAGTGCGATGTACTTTATTATATTTGTTCTTTGTGTGGCTTATCTTATAAGTGAAAGCTACAACCCCTTCTTATATTTCAGATTCTAATTTAAGGAAATAGTTTTATGTATTCGGATAAATATGATGCTGATTACAGCGAAGAAACAAAAAGTGAATACTATAAAAAAGGCGGACTTATAAGCGTTGCTGTTATTCTTGCGTTTATTGTTTTTATTTTCAGTGTAGCAGGTCTTCATCTGCTTATGGATGACAAAGAATTTTCGCAAAACGAAAACAGAGTGCTGGCCGATATGCCCGAGATATCCTTTTCTTCAATAACGGACGGAAGCTTTATGAAAGAGTTTGAAACTTATCTCACCGACCAGTTTCCCTTCAGAGATAAGCTTATTTCCCTTAAAACCTTAAGCGACAGAATTGTTGGCAGAGATGAAGAAAACGGCGTTTATATCGGCAAAGACAACTTCCTTTTTGAAAAGCCCGGTGAATATAATGAAGCACGGGTTAAAGAAACTGTTGATGCAATTCTCGGCTTCACAAAAAAGAATAAAAAGCTTAAAAAGGCCTTTATTCTTGCGCCGAATTCATCATATATTTATGCTGATAAGCTGCCTGGTTATCTGGAACTGCCTTCACAGAAGCAGCAGATAGATGAAATTTACGGCTTGCTTGGTGCTGACAAGAATATCCAAAAGCTTGACATATGCTCTGTTTTTGAAAAAAGCAGAGAAAAAGACGATTATCTTCTCTATTATAAAACAGACCATCACTGGACAACAAAGGCCGCAAAGAAAGCATTTAATCTGCTCAGGGCCAAGTGGAAGCTTACAACCAACGGCAGCATTTATGAAAATGAATCAGACGTGCCCGAATATAAGTTTTTCACTGTTTCAAACATTTTTCAGGGTACTCTTTCTTCTACGGCAGGGGTACACGATGCCTATGACAATGTTGAAATATGCATGCCTGAGAAATCAGAGGGCACTTATGTTGTCAATTTTGAATCATCGGGCGACAAGACTGCAACACTTTTCTTCAAAGACAAGCTTGAACAGAAGAATCACTATGAGGTTTTCCTTGGCGGCAATTATGATAAAGTGATTATCACCACTGTTTCCGAATCGGACAAAACCCTGCTTCTTATAAAGGATTCTTATGCCAACTGCATGATACCGATGCTGACACCGTACTTTAATAAAATCGTGGTTATTGACCCGAGATACCTTACGGACAGCTTTGAAAGCATCGTTAAAGAAAACGATTTCAGTCACGTACTGTTTCTTTATAACCTTAACACATTCCTTGAGGACACCTCTCTTGCACCGTGTCTTGCAAGCTGATTAAAAACTAACCCCCGGATTGAACGTCCGGGGAATTTTTTATAGCAAAAAAGCACCCACTGTCAAGTGAGTGCTCTTCTTAAAATGGTACGGATGTTCATAAGGGATTATTATAAACCAAGCAACTGCTTTTTCTTAGCATCAAATTCTTCTTGTGTAATAACACCCATATCAAGAAGTTCTTTGAATTTTTTGAGTTCGTCAGCTGATGAAAT
>JAZNUW010000006.1:0-54150 GCA_045592465.1 Acutalibacteraceae bacterium
ATGAACAATGAATTAATTAACAGCCTGGCCGGCTTATAATGCACTCGGGAGATGTTTCTGACCCAAACCTGAATGTTATTTTAGTCGATAAACTAGCATAGAGAACAGCACTGTGCGAAGCGCAATAAAACTGCGAAACAATACAACTCGCCGCAAGGCAAATAACACAGAAAAAGCACTTCTTCGGAAGTGCTTTTTCTGTGTTTACAGCTTAATTTAGCAACAAACTGATAAATTAGAATTTGTCTTTATAAATCAATATTGATTTCGTACTTATCTTCAATGAGTATATAGTTCACATTATGCTTCTGTGCTAGGTCAAACATTTCTGCATTATCTGCCAATACACTCTCCATTGTGCACCATTCATCATCCAAACGATTTTCAATGACATTGGCATATTTCTTTATGTCAGCAAAGTGATTTCTGATATATTCCTCACTCATTACCAAACAATAGTATTTGATATGTTCAAGATATTTCTGATCAAAATCTTTTGACCAACCAAAAGGAATATAACCGCCTTCTACAATCAAATTTTGTTTATTCTCAATGGCGGTTTTAATCATCTCACGAACAATAGGCCACAAGTATTCGGTTAATTCATTGTCATCCATAGGGGTAAGTTCTGTGTTACCGCTACGAATTAAACCCATTTTCAAATGGTCTATTGACAGATACGGATATTTATATTTTTCAAGCAACTTTTGAGCAAGAGCCGTTTTGCCTGTATGTGATGCTCCGGTAATCAAAATAATCATTATCTCACCTACAAATTCTTATTTATCGAGATGATTATATCATACTTGCTACAAAATTACAATCGGGGGCGGGTGTCCCGCCCTAACTTATTCACTATTCCTTCTTGCCTATTACTTCGCCAAAAATCGACCCAAAGGATTAGTGAAGAGTGAAGAAGTAAAAAGTAAAACCGACGAACTTCTGTCGAAATTCGTCGATTTTTTGTGTTTACAGGTTAAAATGGCAACAGGAAAGTATTTATAGTTACACATCTTCTTCCAAAACTATACCCCATTCTTCTTCCAACCACAACATCATTTCATTGTAATCAACTTCAAATATGTCACAAAGTTCTTTCGCTTGAGATTTAGTATAATCATAATGCTCAACCTCAAAAAGGATATCAAGGTTTTCAGTGTTGATTTTTATCTTATCAGAAAAGATTTCTTTAACCTTTTTTAGTCCGTACAGATTTCTCTCAGTTTCCGGATTAACATCAAAATTATCGGGTGTAATATAATTTCCCTCTGTCAAGCAGAAACTTTTATCTTTTAAATTAATAACTGCTTCAGTCCAATATGTAATATGTCTACCGCCAATACTGTGATTTGTTCTTAACTCTATAAAATCAATATCACTTTTGTTATATCCATTAACAACCTGATTTTGTCTGTTATACTCAAGAATACTACCGTCATTATAAAACTCAATCCTTGAATACCTGTCGGTAAACAGCACCGATAATACAATAATAAAAAATGATATCAGAACAATCTTTAAAAATCGAGCAAGTTTAGAAGAAATTCGTTTTTCGTTATTATATCGGTACAGTATTCTTCTGTTGCTAATAAATTCATAAAAATTAGGAGCAACATACATAAATAAAATAAATGCCAATAGATAATACAAGCTGAACATATTAAAATGAATAGCAAACATATTTTCTTTTATGTGTTCAATAGTCCAAGCATCCTCGTAAACAACCAAAACAAACATTGAAATCAAAACAACAATGCATCCGTCAACTATTTTTTGCAAAATGAGATTTTTTGTTTGATTTTCCGTAGTTTTAATTCTGCTCATATTAACACCTCGGATTTATTCTATAACAACAAACTGAAAAAGTCAATCCGTTTGCCTGTAAGGCAATTTCGTTTTGCCGAAGGCACACACTTCTTCACTATTACCTCTTACTTATTACTTCCCAAAAATCGACCCAAAGGATTAGTGAAGAGTGAATAGTGAAGAAGTAAAAAGTAAAATCGACAACTTTCTGTCGAAGATTGTCGATTTTTGGCAGGGATGGCAGGATTCGAACCTACGAATGCAACAGTCAAAGTGTTGTGTCTTACCGCTTGACGACATCCCTCTATTGAATTTTGGATATAAAAAAATGGGGTGGATAATCGGATTCGAACCGACGACCTCCAGGGCCACAACCTGGCACTCTAACCAACTGAGCTATATCCACCACATAATGGCGCGCTTTGAGGGACTCGAACCCCCGACCTACTGCTTAGAAGGCAGTTGCTCTATCCAGCTGAGCTAAAAGCGCATATATTATTATTAAATTGTTGGAGCGGGTGATGGGAATCGAACCCACACGACCAGCTTGGAAGGCTGGGATTCTACCATTGAACTACACCCGCATCTTCACTGCAACGGTGATTATTATACACAATCGCCGTTGCAATGTCAAGTGTTTTTTATAATTTCTTTTTAATTTTTACAGATGTGAAAAGACTAACTTTTCTTCCTTGATTTCTGCTGCAATTGCTGAAACAACTGAGTCAGCATTGTCAATTATAATGTTTGCAATTTCATCCTCAATCTCCTTGCGGATGAGATTGCGAAGATCTCTCGCTCCCCTTGCGCCGCCGTGACCTTTGTTTGCAAGATATTTGGGCACATCGGCAGTGTACTTGAAGGCAATATCTTTTTCTTTAAGTGATGCAACAAGCTCATCAAGAAGCAGAGCTGAAATCTTTTCATAGTCCTCGACAGTCAGGCTGTTGAACACGGCTATTTCATCGACTCTGCCGAGGAACTCGGGTCTGAGGAAATCGGAAAGAGCCTTCATAACCTTTTCTTTTGTGGCATCTCCCTTTTCCTTGCCGAAGCCGAGGGCTCCGCCCTTGCGCTCGCTGCCTGCATTGGAGGTCATAACTATAACCGTGTTTTCGAAATTGACTGTTCTGCCCTGAGCATCTGTTATTCTGCCTTCGTCAAGAATCTGAAGAAGAATATTCATAACATCGGGATGCGCCTTTTCAATTTCGTCAAAAAGGATAACACTGTAGGGCTTTCTTCTCACCTTTTCAGTGAGCTGACCTGCCTCGTCATAGCCCACATATCCCGGAGGTGAGCCGATAATTCTTGACACACTGTGCTTTTCCATAAACTCACTCATATCAAGTCTGATAAGTGTTTCAGGGGTGGAGAAAAGCTCGGTGGAAAGCTGCTTTACAAGCTCAGTTTTACCAACACCGGTGGGGCCGACAAATATAAATGAAGCGGGACGTCTTCTGGGGCTGACCTGCACTCTGCTGCGCTTTATGGCACCTGCAATTGCATGGATAGCCTCATCCTGACCTATAACCTTCTTTTTAAGTGATTCCTCAAGGCCTGCAAGCTTCTTCAAGTCGCTTTCAATGATCTTGCTTGAGGGAATACCTGTCCACAGCTCAATAACCTTGGCAATATCAGCCTCTGTTACACCGTTATCGAGTGCAGCTTCAGTGAGGCTTTCAACCTCTGATTCAACCTTGACAATATCGCTCTTGAGCTTTGCAATTGCCTCATAGTCCATATTGTCAGTTGCGTTCATGAGAGCTTCTTCCTCAGCCTTATATTCGCTGAGCTTTCTCTCGGCAATTTCAAGGTCACTGATCGCTTTATTGCGAAGATTTGCACAGGTACACGCCTCATCAAGCAGGTCAATTGCCTTATCAGGCAGGAATCTGTCTGTGATATATCTTTCAGAGAGAATAACGGTCTTTTTGACAAGCTCATCGCTGATTCTCACTCTGTGATAGGTTTCATAGTACCCCTTTATTCCCAGAAGAATGTCAGTTGCGTCTTCAATGGAGGGCTCTTCGATTTTAACCGGCTGGAAACGTCTTTCGAGAGCGGCATCCTTTTCGATGTGCTTTCTGTACTCGGTAAATGTGGTGGCACCCACAACCTGAATCTCACCGCGTGAAAGAGCAGGCTTGAGGATATTTGCCGCATTCATTGAGCCTTCAGCATCACCTGTGCCCACAAGATTATGCACCTCGTCAATAAAGAGGATGATGTTACCGTTATCCTTGACCTCATCAATGAGAGTCTTGATTCTTGACTCAAACTGACCTCTGAACTGAGTACCGGCAACGAGAGCCGTAAGGTCAAGAAGATGAATTTCCTTATCAGCGAGCTTAGAGGGAACTTCACCTCTGACTATTTTAAGTGCAAGTCCCTCTGCAATAGCAGTTTTACCTACACCGGGCTCACCTATAAGACAGGGATTATTCTTTGAGCGTCTGCAAAGAATCTGAATTGTTCTTGCAAGCTCCTTATCTCTGCCGATGATGTTATCTATTTTGCCTTCACGTGCCTTTGCTGTCAGGTCATTACAGTAAAGAGTGAGGAACTTTCTTTTTTTATCAGCCTTTTTAGGGTTCTGTGTGCGCTTTGCACCCTGACTTGAGGATGAGGTCTGCTGCATTGGCACTGGCATATCGTCTGCCTTTTCACCCTTGACAGTGAGGCCGTTTCTCAAATCGCCTAAAAGTCCCTGCAGAAAAGGCAGTGTGGGTGAGCCGCCGCTTTCGAATGAGCCTTCCTCATCGTCATCAGGGAACATCTGTGTGAACTGCTCGCTGAGAGCCTCCACGTCATCTTCTGTTATACCCATGCTGTCCATCATCTGCTTGATGGGGCCGATATTCATTTCCATAGCGCAGTTCAGACATAATCCCTCAGGTACGGTTTTGCCGTCAATAATCTTCGAGATAAATATAACCGCAGGGCGTTGCTTACATCTGCTGCAAATTACTTTTTTCATGGTTTACTCCTTGGGGATAAATTATTTGCTCTGAGCCTTTTTCTTATTGTCAAAATATTCTTTGAACTGTCTGAAGGTTTCGGGCATATAGCTGAGGAATGCTGCAATTGTCATAATAGCTGAAACAACAACAATGACACCTGTCACAGCTGCAGGAAGCTCAAAGCCTGTGAGTGAGTTGAGAGCACCGACTTCGGGACCGAAGGCTATGATAAGCACCATGCCGACATAGAAAACAAGTGTTGCTGCTTTACCCCAGAATTCTGCTGCACCGGGACGGATGTTCAGAAGAAGCATAATAAGGCCGCCGATGATCATAACTGCTTCTTTGATAAGGAAAACGAGGAAGACCCAGCCGAAGGCCTGAATCATTGCGTTTTCAGCAGCTCTGAAGTCAATGAGAAGCATAATTGCAATTGTGATCTGTGTAAGCTTGTCAGCTACAGGGTCAAGCACCTTGCCAAGTGCGCTGACCTGATTGAATTTTCTTGCTATCTGGCCGTCAAATGTGTCGGAAAGACCTGAAAGTGCAAGCACAACAACTGCCCATATTTTTTCGTCATTATAGAAAAGATATGCAAAAACAGGGATAAGTAAAATTCTGATAAGTGATAATAAGTTGGGAATGGTCCAACATCCTTTAAATAAATCTTTCATAATATTGTCCTTTCTTTATTAAACAAAACTTATGCAACTATTGAACCGCTTACAACTGAAACGATGTTCTCAGCAGTTGCAATTATAACTGAATTACTTACCGCCTCATTGAATGCCTCATTGCCGATGAATGATGCCACGATGCCGATAAGGGTTGAAACGATAACAACTATCACAAAGCCTTCAACTGCACCGAGCACTGCGCCGAGAACACTGTTGAACTGCTTTATTGCAGGAAGCTTCTTTATGATATTGTTGAGGAACTTGACAACAATTTTGATAACAAAGCCGAATGCTATTGCCATAAGCACAAAGAGAATAAACTGCACCACTGCAGTACCCACAGGCTCAACAACATTTGTCATAAGGCTTTCAAGCAGGTTGTCACCGCCTAAATTGACATCACTGACCTTTTCAATAATGGCCTGCTTGTCAATGCCCATAAGTCCCATCAGTCCGTTCAATGCTTCGGGGATTGAGTTTATAATTTCCTCAGCCTGAGCTGCATAATCCTTTGTGCCCACCTCACCGAGAGCTGAGCCGAGATATGCCTCAGCAGCCTTTTTAACAAAAACATTGTAGCCCTGACTTGCAAAGCCCTCTGAAAGAAATCTTGCAAGAATCACTGAAAGAATTGTTCCGCACAAATCAAACAGGCTTTTGAAAAAACCTTTTTTCATTGATGTTATTATGACTGTGCCGAAAATAAGTACTAAAAGTATATCAACTATATATTCCATGAAATACCTCCTATAAAAAATATGTTAAGGATTATATCACATATTTTCTTAATATACAAGTTTAATTTGTTGTCCGCTTATTCCTTTTCTGCTTTTTCAACACCTCCGAGACTGTAACAGTAAACCTTCTTGCCCACTGTAATAAGACCGACACATCTGCCGTCAAAAAACAGTTGCTTTTCCTGTGCGTCTGCTGAAGAAACAGTTTTAACCGAATCATCATAAAGCAGGCTCACTTCTTTACCGTTAAGTGAAATATCCTTTATATTATCCTCCACACTGCGGCTGTAAACAGCCTTGCCGTCGGAGTCAAACACACTGAGTAATTTCTGAGTAAAGTTCTCTTTGTTTTCACATATAACTGCAACATTATTCTGTGAATCGATATCATAGAATGAAATTTCAGAAGCAAAGCTTATTTTTGCCTGAAGGGGATCTTCCTTTGCACTGTTGCATATATAAAGTGCATCCTTTGTCAGCACACTGAATTTCTTTGCCGAGATATGATTTAATCCGATGCATGCTGCTGCCGGTATAGTGTATTCAAACACCGGCTCCTGCTCACCTGTTTTGAGAACATAAATCCTGGTGTATATTTCGCCTGAAAAAGCACCTAATGCTGCGCAATAAATGTAATCTCCGTCTTTATCGAAGGCAACTATATATTCATCTGCGCATGACCATAACAGCAGATCTTCACCCTTTTTGTCTGTTACGTGCAGCATACTCGATGAAGATGTGCCTGCAAGAGAAAGCATAACCTCTCCCTTTTCTGTAACACGCAGGGCATAGATTCTGTCTGAATTTTCATCAGTTCTCTGCTGAACATTACCTTTTTTGTCAATGAATATATATTTATTTGAAAATCTGTCAAAAACAGCAGCATAGCCGTGCTGTGCAAAAAGTGCACCCTGAGCATAGCTGAAGTGCTGAGCATCACCTGTCTGACCCTTTTCGTCAACAGGTGTGACAAACTTTTCTGTCAGCACATAAAATCTTTTTCCGTCATGTCCTACATCAACTATATCATTTGTGGAAAAAGAAACCGGAAAGCCTGTTTTTTCATCTTCTATTCCGGCAAATTCCTTAAGGCCCTGAGAAAGGCTCTCTGTGTCAGTCATCTTTTCGATTACACCGGTGACTAAAAGAACACCAAGCAAAACAGCCAGAATAATTACAGTGGCGACTGACGATTTAATCACCTTGCGCTTATTTTCTTCGCGTACTGCGTTGCCGACATATTTTTCCTTTTCTTTCATTTTTCCACCTTCTTTCTGAGTTGTTTTAATAATAAACCTCGTTGAGATAAAGTCCGTGTGCCTTGGCGGTTATGCCTGCACGAAGACGGTCTTTGCTCTCAATTATATCTTTAATCGTGTCTTTTTCAATTTTGCCTGAATTTATATCAAGCAGGGTGCCCACCATTATGCGCAGCATATTATAGAGGAATCCGTCACCCCTGACTCTGAATGTAACAAGCTCTCCGTCGCGCTCAACACTGCAGTCAAAAATTGTTCTGACGTTGCTTGCCGTTGTGCCCCCTGCAGCACAAAAGGCCGAAAAGTCGTGAGTACCGATATAATCCTTCGCCTGCTCGTTGAGCATATCACTGTCAATGGGTATAGGATGGTGAAGAGCCTTGTCAAGAAGAAATGGGTTTCGTCTTCTGCTGTTCCATATTTTATAGATGTACTCCTTGCCCCTGGCGTCAAAGCGGGCATTAAAGCTTTCGGAAGCAATTTCACAGGAAAGCACGCATATGGTTTCGGGCAAAACTGCATTGAGTCCGTAAGCAACCTTTTCACAGTCGCGTTCCTTTTCACTTCTGAAATTGCAACAGAAGCCTATGGCATGCACGCCCTTATCTGTTCTGCTCGAGCCATATACAGTACACTTTTCACCGAATATTCTTTCAATGGCTTCACTCAGGCACTGCTGAACACTTACTGCATTTTCCTGCATCTGCCACCCGTGATAAGGGGTACCGTCATAGCTCATAATAAGCTTATAGTTAAACATATCAAATAATCGCTCCGAAATAATGGTTGAGAAGCACTACACCTGTAATGCCCAGAACAAAAACAAAAAATGCCGCACCGTCTTTGAAGGTATATTTCATCTGCTTCATTCTTGTTCTGCCCTCTCCCCCCGTGTAGCAACGGCAGCTCATAGCAAAGGCAAGCTCATAGGCCCGTCTGAAGGCTGAAACAAAAAGAGGAATGAGAATGGGTATAAGTGCTTTTATTTTTTCAAGGAAGCTTCCGCTTTCAAAATCAGCACCCCTGGCCTTCTGTGCGTTGGTGATGCGCTCGATTTCCTCAATAAGTGTGGGGATAAATCTCAGAGCCAGAGTCATCATCATAGCAAGAGTATGAACGGGGATATGAAGCACCTTAAGAGGTGAGAGAAGTCTTTCAATTGCGTCTGTGAGCTGAGTCGGCACTGTTGTGTAGGTGAGAATTGAGCTGCTTATGATAAGGCAGATAATTCTTATTGTCATAAAAGCTGCGGTTATAAGACCCTTGCTTGTTATTTTAAGAGGTCCTAAAGCCAGAAGCTCAGTGCCACCGCCGATATAGAAAATATTTATAACTGAAGTAAACAGCACAATGGGGATAATCGGCTTCAGAGATTTGAGAAACATCTTAAAGGGAACACCTGAAACAAGTATGCTCAGAAGCACAAACAAAAACATAAATCCAAGAGCAAAGAAGTTTTTGCACATAAAAATCATAACAATGAACAGTGCTGTGAGTATGATTTTCATTCTCGCGTCAAGTCTGTGCACAAGGGAATTGCCCTTATAATACTGACCTATGGTGATATCGCTTATCATTGACATTATGCTCTGCCCCCTTTCATCAGCTTCAATATTTCAGCTTTTGCTTTTTCGAGGGTATAAACATCTGTGGGCACATCGTAGCCTTCAGCTCTGAGCTTTATGAAAAGCTCTGTAAGCTGCGGAATATTAAGGCCCATATTCTTAAGCTCGTCTGCATGGGAGAAAACTCCGTCAACACTGTCGTAATATGCAAGACGTGACTGATTCATAACAAGTATCTTTGTTGCAATTTTGGAAATATCCTCCATTGAATGAGAAACCACAAGCAGAGTGCTGCCTGTTTTTTTCTGATATTCTCTTATAAGTGAAAGAATAGTTTCTCTGCCCTTGGGGTCAAGACCTGCACAAGGCTCATCAAGAATGAGCACCTGAGGCTCCATAGCCATGACACCAGCAATTGCAACGCGTCTTTTTTCACCGCCCGAAAGCTCAAACGGCGACTTTTCAAGATAGCTTTCGTCGAGGCCGACAAACTTAATGACACTTCTGACTCTCTTGTCTATTTCCTCATCTGAAAGCTTCATATTGTGAGGGCCGTAAGCTATATCTTTATATACAGTTTCTTCAAAAAGCTGATATTCGGGGTACTGGAAGCAGATGCCCACCTTGAAGCGAACATTTTTGATATTCTTTTTGTCAGCCCAGATATCCTTGCCCTCAAGCAGCACAGTGCCGCTTGTTCCTTTTAAAAGGCCGTTGAAGTGCTGAATAAGGGTGCTTTTGCCTGAACCTGTGTGACCGATAATGCCAACAAGCTCACCCTCTTCTATTTTAAGGCAGATATCCCTTATGGCATCAACCTGTGAGGTTGTTCCCTTGGAATAAATATAGCTTAAGTCTTTTGTTTCAAGTACTATGCTCAATTTTAAGCCTCCACTGTGCGTGTAATGTGTGCACAAAGTTCGTCAATTGTAAGTATATCTTCAGGAAGGTCTATGCCTTCTTTTATAAGCTCGTGAGTGAGAAGTGTTGCTTCAGGCACGTCAAGACCTACTCTTTTGAGTGTGTCAACATTTTTAAACACTTCTTTTGGTGTGCCGTCAAGAATTATTCTGCCCTCATCCATAACTATAACTCTGTTTGCCTTTGCAGCTTCATCCATATAGTGTGTGATGAAAACTACGGTGATGCCGAAATCTCTGTTGAGCATCTTTACCGTTTCCATGACCTCACGTCTGCCTCTGGGGTCGAGCATTGATGTGGGCTCGTCAAGAACTATGCACTGAGGCTTCATAGCAATTATGCCTGCAATTGCCACTCTTTGCTTCTGACCGCCTGAAAGCTTGTGAGGCTCGGAAAGCCTGAAATCATACATACCCACATTTTTCAGAGCTTCATCAACTCTTCTTCTTATTTCAGTCGGTTCAACGCCTAAGTTTTCAGGACCGAAGGCAACGTCATCCTCAACAATTGTTGCAACAATCTGATTGTCGGGATTCTGAAAAACCATGCCCACTCTCTGACGGATATCATTGATTCTGTCTTCATCTTTAGTGTCAATTCCGTCTACGAAAACACTGCCCGAGATGGGAATATTTATACCATTGCAGAGCTTTGCAAGAGTACTTTTGCCACACCCGTTGTGACCGAGCACTGCAACAAAATCACCCTTATCAATTGTGAGGTTAAGATTTCTGAGGACATATTCCTCTTTTTTTACATCTTCATCCTCCTCGCCGTAGCCGAAGGTGACGTCTCTGAAATCTATATAATACATTTAAGTCAACTACCTTATATAAAGTTAAAATGTCGGGATTATTCTTTTTCCCATATCGCGCTCGCGCCACAGGGAAGAATCATACCGCTGTCGGTAACGGGAAGGCCTATCTCTGATGATGAAACCTTACCTCCAAGCTTATTCTTGACAACAGCGCCAAGGATGTACTCCATAACCGATGAGGAAAGACCCGTTGTGTAGGAATTGATGAGCATCATAAGTGAATCCTCATACAAAAGCTCACTGCAAAGCTCAACAAAAGAGTAAACCTCATCCTCGAGCTTCCAAACTTCGCCACCGGGGCCTCTGCCGTATGAGGGCGGGTCCATAATGATAATGTCATACTTATTGCCTCTGCGGATTTCTCTTTGCACAAATTTGATGCAGTCGTCAACTATCCAGCGCACACTTCTGTCTGCAACACCTGAGGAAACTGCATTTTCTTTTGCCCAGGCTGTCATACCCTTTGAAGCGTCAACATGCACCACGTGAGCATTTTCCATAAGAGGAGCAACACTTGCACCGCCGGTATAGGCAAAAAGGTTGAGCACCTTAACAGGTCTGCCTGCCTTGCGGATAACCTCTCTTGTATAGTCCCAGTTAACGGCCTGCTCAGGGAAAAGACCTGTGTGCTTGAAGCCCATTGTTTTTATATTAAAGGTCATATCCTTATAATTGATGCTCCAGAAGGGAGGCATCTTGCTTCTGACCTCCCATTCACCGCCGCCTGATTTTGAACGGTGATAATAGGCATCAGCCTTTCTCCACAAAGGATTTTTCTTTGGAGTCTTCCATATGACCTGAGGGTCGGGACGCACTAAAATAATATTGCCCCATCGCTCAAGCTTTTCACCGTCTGAGCAGTCTATAAGCTCATAATCTTTCCAGTCTTTTGTATATCTCATAGTGATTACCTCAAAACATTTGCTGTTGTCCCGGCACAGGTATGCCAAGATGCTCATATGCAGCCGGAGTTGCTACTCTGCCTCTGGGTGTTCTGCCAAGGAAACCTATCTGCATAAGATATGGCTCGTAAACATCTTCAATAGTTACTGCCTCTTCACCTATTGCGGCTGCTATGGTTTCAAGGCCAACAGGGCCGCCTCCGTAGGATTTAATCATTGTTGAAAGAAGCAGTCTGTCAATTGAGTCAAGACCCATATTGTCTATTTCCATCTTTTCGAGTGCATGGTCTGCACTTTCTTCATCAATAATGCCGTCACCCATAACCTGAGCAAAGTCTCTGGCTCTCTTGAGAAGTCTGTTGGCAATTCGCGGAGTACCTCTTGAACGTGATGCAATTTCGAGCGCACCGTACTTTTCAATATCGATGCCGAGGATGCCTGCGCTTCGTGTTACAATCTGACTGAGCTCCTCGGGAGTGTAAAGCTCCAGACGAAGAATAACACCAAAACGGTCACGAAGAGGTGCTGAAAGCTGACCTGCTCTTGTTGTGGCACCAACCAGTGTGAATTTAGGCAGGTCAAGTCTTATTGACCTTGCAGAAGGGCCTTTGCCGATGATAATATCAAGGGCATTGTCTTCCATAGCAGGATAAAGAACTTCTTCAACACTTCGGTTAAGACGGTGAATTTCGTCTATGAAAAGCACATCGCCTTCGTTAAGGTTAGTCAGAAGTGCAGCAAGATCCCCCTGTTTTTCAATTGCCGGGCCTGATGTGACACGGAAATTAACATTCATTTCGTTAGCAATAATGCCTGCAAGGGTCGTTTTGCCGAGTCCCGGAGGGCCGTAAAGCAGCACGTGGTCAAGGCTTTCACCTCTTGCTTTTGCTGCCTTGATATAAACCTCAAGGTTTTCTTTGGCCTTTTCCTGACCGATATAATCCGTCAGCACCCTTGGTCTGAGAGAGTTTTCTATATCGTTGTCAATTCCCGTAAAATCGGGAGTCACAATTCTTTCTTCAAAATCCATATTTTTCACCTTTTACATACTGCTTAAAAGTTTAAGAGCCTGCTTGATAAGAGACTGAACATCAAGTGACGGGTCAAGCTTGCTCACTGCCACACTCGCGTCAGACTGTGAATAACCCAGCATTGTCAGGGCTGCAACGGCTTCTGATGTGTTGGGCATTTCTGAAACGGCACCGATTCTGTCTGCATTTTCAAAAATATCTCCGTCAGGTATTACGCTCTTGACCTTATCCTTGAGGTCAAGAATGATGCGCTGCGCAATTTTGGGGCCGATACCGCTTGCGCGGGTAATTGACTTGGCATCCTTTGTAGAAATTGCAAGAGCGATTTCATCAACTGTCAGCTCTGACAGAATTGCAAGTGCTGCCTTCGGGCCCACACCGTTGACAGTGATAAGCATTTTGAACCATTCAAGCTCATACTCTGTTGAAAAACCGAAAACATCAAGTGCATCTTCACGCACATTCAGGTGAGTATAAACTGTTGTGGCTGATTTATCATCGGGCAAATCATAAAGTGTAAAGCGTGAGGTGTTCACTAAAAAGCCCACACCGCCACAATCAATAACTGCAAATGAAAGTCCTTTTTTTATAACTTTACCTGTCAATGAATAAAACATAGCTTATATTCCCTGCCTTATACGAAGATTATTTGTCATAAGTGAGCCGCTTGCGTGGGCGTGACAGATTGCCATTGCGAGTGCGTCTGCCGTATCGTCAGGCTTCGGCACCTTTTCAAGAGCAAGTATGCGCCTGGTCATTTCCTGCACCTGCTTTTTTTCTGCTCTGCCGTAACCGACAACACTCTGCTTGACCTGCAAGGGTGTGTATTCAAAGGCCGGCACACCGTTTTTCTGAGCCGCAAGCATTATTACACCTCTTGCCTGACTGACATCAATAACAGTCTTTGCGTTGTTGTTATAAAAGAGCTTTTCAATGGCCATAGCCTCAGGATGATGCAGCTCAATTATTCGGCAGAGTCCGTCATAAATCTTTTCAAGCCTGATGTTAAATGGTGTGTGAGCATCTGTGAGAATTGCACCGTAATCTATAACATTGAAGTGATTATTTTTATATTCAATAACACCATAACCTACAATTGCGTAGCCCGGGTCGATACCTAAGATAATCATGGCATACTACCTCACTGTAATAATTAATATATTATATCACAAATATAAGGTTTGAGCAATAGGAAAGGTGATAAAAATAAGCCAATTATTTAAAATAAGCGGCGGCGGTCAGGTGGGGGCTCAGGGATGCGGCGGCGCCGCATCTGAGAGACTTAGTCTCTCAAAAATTCCTTTGGAATTTTCCTGAGCCCCCCGCTACCCTCCGGCAAAAAATAAAAAGGCGGGTTACCCGGCCTTTTTTTTGAATATAACAAGCTTTGAAAAGAAGTAGTTAATCACAACTACAATAAAGCCAACAATTATTTTTGCCATAAGCTTTCCGGAAACAACGAAGCCTAAAATCTCAACAGACAGACTTTCCATACCCAGAAGGTCTACCAGAGCAAAAAGACCTGCCTCCTCTATAACGAAGGAAAATATTCTGACTGCAAAAAAAGACGAAAGCTCTTTTGCCAATACCTTTATGTTCCAGCTCTTGCTTTCAAAGACAAACAGCTTGTTTGTGACATAAGCAAAAATCACACAAAGAAGCCATGCCAGAACATTTGTCAGAAGATAATATTCATCTCCGAAAATTCTGTTAAAAACTTCAAAGGAAACGAAGTTTATAACAGTTGTCATCACTCCAAAAAAGCCGTATACAATCAGCTCTTTATATTTAATTAGAAGTTTCTTGATCAAGTTCATAGGTTAAAATCTCTTTTGCAATAAATATTGGTCTTTCCTTGACCTGTGTGTGTACCTTGCCAAGATATGAGCCGAGGATGCCCATAGAAAGCATCAGCAAGGAACCGACAAAGCATACCGTTGACGCAATCACATATTCCGCCAGAAGCCAGATGACACACAGAATGAGCAAAAAGGCGCTCATATAAAACGGCAGCTTTAAGGGCTTATCCGTATATGCCATAATGCCCTCAAATGCATAGGCAATAAGCTTTTTAAGATTCCATTTTGTTTCGCCGCTTTCACGCTCTCTGACCTCATAGGGAATAGAAACGGTGTTATAGCCAACCCATGAGAATATGCCCTTTGAAAAACGGTGATATTCAGGCAAAGCAAGGATAGTGTCAGCAACACATTTTCTCATTGTGCGAAAGTCACTTGCGTCACTGACAAAGTCAATGCCCGACATTTTTGTGATTATCTTATAAAATTTGCTCTTGCATAAGGAGATCAGCCTGCCCTCTTTGCGCTCGGCTTGATATGCGGCAACCATATCGCAATCAGGGTCACTGTCAAGAATTTCAGCCATTTCTACCACATATTTCGGGTCCTGCTGCAAATCAGCATCGATTATTGTGATATACTCCCCTGATGCCTGAGTAAAGCCTGCATACATAGCTGCTTCCTTACCGAAGTTACGGGAGAAATTTATGACCTTGATATTCACATCTTTATTAAGGCTGAAAATTTCTCTGAGCTTTTTGGGCGTAGAATCTCTGCTTCCGTCATTGACGAAAATGATTTCGTATGAATCGGTGTAATTCTTCATAGCCTCTTTTGTTTCTCTGAGAAAGTTTTCAACATTACCCTCCTCATTATAGCAGGGCACTATAAGGCTGTGCTTCACTGACATAGGTCAACCTCCCTTTGTTATAATTATTTTCCGTCACGTTCTCTTATGACGAACTTTGTGGGCGTACCCTCAAGGCCGAAAACCTCTCTTATCTGGTTGTCAAGATAACGTTGATAGCTGTAATGGAACAGCTCCTTGCTGTTGACAAAACAGACAAACGTCGGCGGTCTTGTGGAAGCCTGAGTCATATAATAAATCTTGAGTCTCTTGCCTTTATCCGTTGGCGGCTGAACTCTTGCTGTTGCAGCAGCAAGCACATCGTTAAGCTTACCGGTTGAAATGCGCATTGAATTCTGCTCATCAACATATTTGATAAGCTCAAAGAGTCTGTCAAGGCGCTGCCCTGTTTTTGCCGAAATAAAGATAATGGGTGCATAGGACATGAATGAGAAGTCATTCATAAGCTTCTTTCTGTAACTGTCCATAGTTTTGCCGTCTTTTTCGAGAGCATCCCATTTGTTTACGGCTATAATGCAGGCCTTGCCCATTTCGTGAGCTATGCCGGCAACCTTGCTGTCCTGCTCTGTGAAGCCTTCAACAGCATCAATCATAATTACACAGACACTTGCTCTTTCAACGGCCATTTTAGCTCTTATTACACTGTATTTTTCAATCTGATCCTCAACCTTGCTTTTTCTTCTGAGACCTGCAGTGTCAATAAACATAAAGTCACCGTGCTCATTTGAAATAAAGGTGTCGGTTGCATCTCTGGTGGTGCCTGCAATGTTTGAAACAATTGCTCTTTCTTCACCTGAAATTGCATTGATAAGTGAGGATTTGCCCACATTAGGCTTACCGATAACAGCAACCTTTATAGTGGTGTCGTCTGTTTCCTCTTCTTCCTCAGCAGGGAGATATTCCAGCACTGCATCAAGCAGGTCGCCTGTGCCGTGACCGTGAACTGAAGAAACAGCAATAGGGTCACCCAGACCTAAATTATAAAATTCATAAAATTCCATTTCGGGTGCGCCGACTTTATCACACTTATTTACGCAAAGCACAATAGGCTTATTGCTCTTGAGAAGCATAGCGGCAACATCCTCATCTGTTGCAACAACGCCTGAACGAAGATCAGTAACAAGAATGATAACATCTGCTGAATCAATGGCAAGCTGTGCCTGACGGCGCATCTGCTTTAAAATTATATCGTCTGAATGAGGCTCAATACCGCCTGTATCTATTAAGAGAAAATGTCTTGACAACCATTCACAGTCACCGTATATTCTGTCACGTGTAACACCGGGGGTGTCGTCAACTATTGACAGACGCTGACCGATAAGCTTGTTAAAAAGAGTAGACTTACCCACATTGGGTCTGCCCACAATTGCAACAATAGGTCTTGCCATTTCTTTCACCTTCCTTTTTAATATTGTCCCATAAAGGACCTGAAAAGACCGCCACCTGTGCAGTCATTGACCTTAAGGCTGACTCCGAGAGCTTTTTCCACATCCTGAGTGCTTATGCTGTCAAGAAAAAGATCGCCCTCACTTCTGAGCATAACACAAGGGATTGCAAGATTTGCATCCAGCGGCTTATCTCTCAGCTGATTTATAAGGTCTTTGCCCGTTATCAGGCCTGCCACTGTTATACTGTGGCCAAAAAAGTCATTTTTTATTTCAAAAACGTTTATCCTGCTTTTATTATATTTCTTCATAAAAGCTTCTGCAAGCTCTTTCATAAGAGGATATGCTGCCACACCTGTTGCAACACTCAGGTGATTTTCAGGGTCAGGCTGACTGCAGTTTTTGCTTTCATAAAGAAACTCCTCTTTCAGAGAATTCCACATTCCCACACCGTTTTCAATCTGAGGGTAGGCTTCATAATAATCGTCGCCGGGAATTTCCCTTTCTGCCTTAAGATAAAACTCGTCGGCAGCGTACACAAGCCTTGTGCCGTAATTCTCTTTGAATCTGTTACCGTATTCGTTTACGGTTTCGATAACCTCTGAGGCAGTTTCCTTTGTGTACTCGGGCATCTCAAATAAGCCTTCACGATATCTGGTGACACCAACGGGCACACAGGCAATGCTTCTGACTGCCGGGAATAATCCGCCTAACTTTTCAAGAGAATATCTCAGCTCGTCTGCGTCATTGATTCCCGGACACAAAACAAGCTGGGTGTTGATTTCAATGCCTGCCTCGGCAAGCTTATCTATATAATCAAGACACTGCCCTGCTTTTTTATTGTTCATCATTTTCACACGAAGATCTTTATTCATTGTGTGAACTGAAATATTCACGGGACTGATATGCATCTCGATAATTCTGTCAATATCCTTGTCAGTGAGATTTGTAAGGGTAATATAGTTGCCGAAAAGAAATGACAGACGGGAATCGTCATCCTTGAAATATATTGTTTCTCTCATTCCCTCGGGATTCTGGTCAATGAAGCAGAATATGCACTTATTGCGGCAGCGCTTCTGTTTATCCATAAGGTAACTTTCAAACTCAAGACCTGTGTCCTGCTGTTCTTTTCTGCCCAGGGTAATCTTTTTGCTTTTGCCCTTGTGCTCTATTTCAAGCACAGGCTTGTCATCACCAAGATAAAACTGATAATCCAGAAAGTCGTTTATCTCGTGACCGTTTATACTGATAAGCCTGTCACCGGCCCTGATTCCCTTGAAATAAAGGGTTGACCACTTTCTGACGCCTGTTATTTCAGTAGCCATATTACCACCTCGCTTCCAATAAAAAAGGTGAAGAAAGCTAAACCGCTTCTCCACCTCTCAAGTTCCAAAGGCTTAGTCTTCGTCCTTAACAACAACCTGCTTACCTTTGTAATAGCCGCATTCGCCGCAAACCTTATGGGGTACAGTGTATGCACCGCACTGCTTGCATCTTACAAGTGTGGGAGCGTCAAGCTTCCATACATTTGAACGTCTCTTGTCTCTTCTTGCCTTTGATACTCTTCTCTTTGGTACTGCCATCTTTCAGCACCTCCTTTTATAATATTAAGTTAAACTTACTTATTCGTCCAGAAGACCTAACAGAACCTCGAAGCGAGGATCTATGTCTTTCTTGCATGAGCACGGACCGTCATTTAAGTTTGCACCGCACTTTGAGCACAGACCCTTGCAATCATCGTCACAAAGAATCTTGCTCGGCAGAGCAAAGTAAATATCTTCTAAAGTGAGTCTCTCAATATCAAGCTTCATATCCTCAACTATGATGTATTCATCAGTTTCGTCATTCTGAAGCTCAGTTACAAGAATATGTTCTACAGGAACTTCCATATCAAGTTCAAGCTCATCGGCACATCTGCTGCAAAAAACATCCATACCGAAGGTTGCCATGGCTTTGACCGTAACAATCTCTGCTATGTTCTGGATTTTTCCCTGAAGCTTAACAGGTGTCGTGAATGGAAACACACCGTCAATTTCCTCAGCAGAAAAGTCAAATTCACACTCAAGAGGTATTTCGGTTATACCGCCGTTAAACAGATTTTCAAGTTCAATAAACATAACTCACCTCATATTAACGAATAACATTATATATATATCGTCCCGATTTGTCAATAAAAAAACCTAAAATACTTTAAAATTTTTTCTTTATGCAAAAACTATTTTGTTTTGACTGTCAATACCGAAGAATAAGACCCTGTATATTCTTTTGAATTCAGAGTTCTTACGGCTCTGACCTTGAATTTATATTCAGTTGAAGAAGACAGTTTCTTAACTGTAAAGGACGTCTTTTCCGTTGTGCCCGCAAGAACATATGAGCCCAGGTCTTTGGAGTAATATAAAACCTCATAGAATGTTGCTGATTTCACACTGCTCCATGAAAGGGCAACCTTTGAAGCTGTCACAGAGGTACTCTTGAGTCCCTTGACCTTATCGGGGTCAGTGCTGAATTTATATGTAGCTGATTTATCGCCTTTGACTATCTCCTTGCCGTCTTTGACAACAGCACTGTAAACTCTGTAGCTGTAGGTAGTGCCTGCCTTAAGAGATGAAAAAGTGTAGCTTCTTGATGCAGTTTCAGCCACCTTGACATATCCGCCGGACTTTGATGAATAACGGTAAACGTAGTAATAGTTGGCACCTACTGCAGCAGACCAGGATATCTTCTGCTTTGTGGCAGTTACGCTTGAAAGGCTCACTGTTTTGACTTTGGCCGGCTTCATCACGGCGCTCACTGCAGCCTTGCTGCCGGCGGCTGTGCCCGCATCAAGCTTTATAACTGCTCTGACGGCAAATTTATAGGAAGTGCCTTCACAAAGGCCTGTCAGCTTGCAGGTGTTTTTTTCAACAGTATCCTGAAGCACATATTCACCGTCTTCATAAATAAACACATCATAATGAGTTGCGTTCGGTGTTTTTTCCCACTGCAGCTTCGCGGTCTGTGTGTAAACTGTCACAGAAAGACCGGCCACCTTCGACGGAAGTGTTGATGCCTTGACTTCAGCGGAAAGCTCACTTTCAACAGTGTCTTTGTTTTTGCTGTAAACAGCACTCACCTTATATGTGTCAACAGTGCCGTAGCTAAGACCCTTCACACTGTAGCTGTTGGCTGCAGTGTTTTTAACCAGCTCATAGGTTTTGCCTTTTTTTCTGTAAACATTATAGCTTTCAGCCTGCGGAATTTCATTCCAGGAAAGCTTATATGACGATGATTTGATGCTGCTGAGAGTGAAGCCCTCAGGCACAGAATATGACGTGATAACCCTTACGGGAGCAGACATTTCTGAGGTATAAACATTGGAGTTTATTGTGCCTGAGCACGAAACGCAGAATTTATATTCCGTTGTCATTTTAAGTGAGGTTACAACAAACTGTGTTTCAGCGGTGCTTCCCACTTCCTTATATTTTCCGGTACTGCTGTCATAAGCATAAACTGTGTAAGTATCTGCTTTTTCGTTTGCAGCCCATGAAAGAGTGACACTCTTATCTTTTATGCTCACGGGAATCAGATCCCTGACCTTTTCAGGCAAGGTAACAACAGCCATTTCTTCGCTCATTGAACCGATAACAGAGTTCTTTTCACCTTTTGCAACTGCAGCAATTCTGAATTTATATTCTGTGAACTGACTGAGTGACGTCAAGCTGCAGGAAAGCCCGGTGTATTCATCATAAAGTGTGTATTCACCGTTTTCGCAGATATAAAGATTATACTGCACTGCGCCTTCAGTCTTATCCCATGAAAGTGTGATTGTCGATGAGGTGACATCCTGCGCTTCGAAGCCGTTCACTGCTTCGGGAGCCGTGAGCGCATAGATCGCATCAGATTTCTGTGATGTGTCTTTTCCGCTGACTGCAGTTATGCAATAAATCTTTTCAGTGCCGGGCTCAAGGGAAGCTGCCTTATAGCTGTTTGTGCTGACCTCAGTGAGCTCCTGCCATTTGCCGTTTTGCATAACATAAATGATATAGGTCTTAGCTCCGGTGACACTGCCCCACGAAAGAGTGTAGCCTGTAGCTGTTACATCTTTCACTTCAAGCTTCTTGGGTGTGGCAAGCTTTGAAGACGGTGTTACATATTCCGAATATTCACCGTAAACTGATTTTGTTCCGTTTTTGCTGTATGCTCTGACACAATACGAGTCATAAATCAGTTTATCTTCACTGATCATGCAGCTGCTTTCGGCAGCACTCACCTGGCCTATCTTAACATATTTATCATCTTCACTGTTATAGCCGTAAGCGAGATATCCCACACAGTTTGCAACCTGTTCCCAGTTTATCTGTGCACCACCGTCAGTGTATGTCATAGTGACACCTGTAACCTGATAAGGCTTTGTCACAGCCGTAACACTGCTTGATGCACTGTGCTTTTTGCCGTTTATGCCCTTGACAGAAACGACATATTTTTCAGCGCTGCTGAGATTCTTAAGTGTGTAAGATGTTTTTTCTGTCTGCACACAACCGACTATATTGCCCTTTGAATCGCTGACAGTATAAACATAGCTTTCAAAAACCGCTTCACTGCTGAGTGTGATTTTAAGTGTCTGAGTGTATGCCGTAACCTTGACAGACGGTGCCTTTTCGGCAGTGTCCGAAACAACATATTTGGCTATATCATATCGTCCCACAGAATCATAGTGTGTGAGATAAAGTGTTGCTTTTCCGGGGAAATTCACAGCATTTGCTGACTTGACCTCAACAAGAGATTCGTCTGAGGGAATAATGGCAAGACCTGTGTTTTCACCCTTGTGCAGGGTTAGATTATACTCACCGGGGGTGACATAGGTCGCTGAGGTGTAGGTGACGAAATCCTCAGGCACATATCCCTGATAGGTCTCACCGCCTATTGTGAATGAAACCTCAACCCAATGGGGATATTTAAGAATATTGATATAATAATCCGAATCTGTGAAAACCTTGCCAAGCACCGTTACTGCAGTGCCTGCTGCAAGCTCTATAGCAGTGCCTGATGAATTAACCACCTTTGCGTTGTTTGTCGACGGCCCTGTACGCACATAGCAAGAAGAGCCTGAGGCTTTCTTTGCAGTCTGCATAACACTGTCTGCATTGAGTGCCTTTTCGGTGTCTATATCCTGTGAGGGCATATTTTCAAAAACGGGAATTGAGAATATGTTTTTCTGATAAAGCTTTCCCGTCTTCGCATATGCAGTGTAGTTGGTGTAGCCCTGTGAGCAGGCACCTGAAATATTAGTCATATACTGATGGGAATAAAGGGCCTTGTCGCCGTTGGGATTGACATTGAATTTCTGAAGATAGCCTGTAAACTGACCCACTGCAATATATGATTTTGCAATATACTCTGCACCGCCCATAATTGACTTCGCGGGTGTATTCCACGGTCTGCCGTAAGATGTTGCCGTTGCATCGGCACCGCCGTTTGCCCACTGAAGTCCTCGTGTTATTGCACCGGCACCGTCAGTTGCACCTATGTTATAGAAATTATAAATACCGGGATAAACTGAATGAGTACCCGACACGCTTGCACTGCCTGCCGCACCCACTTCATTTCTGATTTTGGACGCGAGATAGCAGGGGTTAACGTTATAGGTTTCACCCGCCAGATAAATTATCTCAGCATACTTGTCTTGTGTTTCGATAAGGTTGCCCTCAGCGTCGTAGTATGTAATAAAGCTGTCGGCCATAAAAGAGCCCTTCAGCACTGCCTCAACATCACTGACCTCAAAGCTGTCAATGAAGGAAAGCTTTTCAAACTGAAAAATTCCTTCTTCAGTCAGAAAGTTTCTAGGGTCGATAAAATATTCAACCGCAAGGCGGTTAGCAGCAACAAAGCCACCGTCTTTATATATATATTTATCCTTTGCGGCATCGTAGTCGCCCTTCTTTTTGCTTTTGAGGTTTTCACTTGCCGCCGAATGCTCAACAAGTGACTTTGCGCCAATCTCATTATCTATAACTGTGTTCCAGTCAAGCCCCGTAACAAAAGGCTCAAAAACCCATTCGGGATATTTTTCGTGCAATTCGCGAAGATAAGGTTTATAGCTTTCAGGGAATGCTGCTATATCCTCTTCAAAGCTGTCATCTGCGCCAAAAGCACAAAAACACAGAACCGCACCTAAAATCAAAGTAAGCACAGCCGCAAATATTCTGTTTTGTCTTTTCTTCCTGTTCATTTTAATTGTTATTCCTTTATATTTACGAATGATTTACTCCGCTTTTTCGATAATTGACTCTATTTTGCCAAGTGCATTTTCAAGCCTCTCGGCAGCCTCGCTTAGCTTTTCTGTGTATTCCTTTTCACTCTGTGCAAAATCTGCCAGAAGGGCTGTCTGCTCAGAATCAAACACACTTGCCTGCTCATGTGAAGATGACTTTTCCTCCATTTCGTCAATCTTTCGCATAAGGTCATATATCTGCTCTTCACTCTGCTTTCTGTAAGCATAATATTCGTTGTGAAGCATAGCAATATATTCCATAACATCTTTTGTGTTAAAGCCGAAAAAAGCTTTTCTGAAATTACCTTTATTATCCATATAGTCACTTCCATTACATTAATCTAAAATATACCATTATGATTTTATCAAAAAAACAATAAAATTGCAACCATATTGAAAAAAACAGTCATTATGTGTATAATTTCATTTAGATAAGGCAGGTGAAAACTATGATAACATTACCGTCCTATGCATTGACGGCAATAAACACACTTGAAGAAGCAGGCTTTGAAGCCTTTGTTGTCGGCGGCAGTGTCAGGGATGTGCTTATGGGCAAAGAAATAAATGACATCGATATAGCAACAGATGCTCTGCCTGACGAAACAAGAAATACCTTCAATGCTTACCGCACAATTGACACCGGCATAAAGCACGGCACTCTCACCGTACTCATTGACGGCAGCCCTGTTGAAATCACAACCTACCGCATTGATAAAGGCTACACCGACGGAAGGCACCCTGACAGTGTGGATTTCACAAGAAGTCTCAGGGAAGACCTTGCAAGACGGGATTTCACCGTCAACGCAATAGCATATAACCCCAAGACGGGCATAATCGACCCCTTCGAAGGCGAATACGACATAAAAAATATGATTATGCGCTGTGTTGGCGATGCCGAAAAGCGTTTCACCGAAGACTCCCTGAGAATTCTCAGAGGACTGCGTTTTTCATCGGTGCTGGGCTTCACTCTGGAGGCCGATACAATGCGCGCGGCAATCGAATGCCGTCACCTGCTGAAAAATGTAAGTGCCGAAAGAATATATGCCGAGCTTTCAAAAATGCTCTGTGGCAAGGATATAAGACGCGTACTGCTCACCTACCCTGAAATTTTTGAAGAAATTCTTCCTGAGCTCAGAGGTATGAACGGCTTTGACCAGAAAAACTTTCATCACATTTATGACGTGTGGGCACATACTGCCGCAGTGACTGCAAGCATTGAGCCGACACCTTATCTTCGCTTTGCAGCACTTCTTCACGACTGCGGAAAGCCCGATTGCTTCAGCCTTGACAGTGAGGGCGTAGGTCATTTTTATAAGCACGCAAGAAAAAGCACCGATAAAGCTGAAGCTGCCCTGACAAGATTAAAGAGCGATAATTTCACAAAAAGCAGAGTAACCTCACTTATAAAGCTTCACGACACTCCGATTGAGCCTGAGGCATCGGTAATTAAAAAGAAGCTGAACAAATACGGCGAGGAGCTGTTTTTTGATCTGATAAAGCTGCAAAGAGCAGATAATATGGGCCAGTCCCCTGCTTTCAGACACAGGCAGGAGACCTATAACAAAATTGAAGCTGTTGCCAGGGAAATCATCGAAAGTCAGCAGTGCTTTTCTCTTAAGGATTTAGCCGTAAAAGGAGATGATATAGCTGCACTCGGACTTCGTGGCAGAGATATCGGCACTGCCCTTAAAAAGCTTCTTAATGCCGTAATTGACGGCAAGGCGGAAAACACCAAAGATTCCCTTTTAGAATACTATCACGCCAATGTGAAATCTGTATGAAACGAAAACGGCAGGTCATTACCGAATCGGTAGTGACCTGCTTTCACTTTATAATTATTCAACAATATAAACCTTTACACCGTGCTTTTCGGGAGCTGAAATAATCTCTGTGGCATTTTCGATATATTTTTCTTCCCACACATCATAGACCTTATAGCCTTCCTTCTTGTGAAGGTTGACATAGCCTAAGTTTGCAACTTTCTTAAGGTTAACTGTTGCGCCATTTTGCTTAGAGCTCTTATTGAAGACACAAATTGCAACCTTTGAGCCCTTGAGAGGCTTGACAAGCACATCAACAATACCTGTCTTAATTCTTCGGCACTGAACACCGAGAGGATCCTGATTTATTGAAATCATAGTCTTGTTTGTCAGAATCTGATAGACCTTACTTTCCTTATCAACAGTGCCGTCAGGGAGAATAAACTTTCTTATATCGTTGCCCAGAATAAGAGGAGCATTCATCATGCACCACAGTGAGAAATGAGCCTTATTCTCTTCATATGTAAGGTTTCCGTTGCCAACCTCAAGCATATCAGGGTCATTCCATGCACCGGGAGCAGAATATTTATAAAGTCTGACAGTGAATTCATAAAGAGCCAGAATTGAGGCCCACTTAGCCTGAATATCGCCGGTTGTTCTCCACAGATTGCCTGCTTCCATACCCCACTTCCAGGGCTGATTGAAGCCCCATTCACAAATTGAGAATACGATAGGCTTTTCTTCACAGCCGTTCTTTTCGGCATAAAGCTTGGTTGCGCGCTTAAGTTCTCTGCCCATAAGCTTATACTGAATTGCGGCAGAGTCCATTTTTGAGCCGACAGGGTTGCAGAAATCAACTGTATTTACACCCTTATCAAGATATACTGTTGTCTGCAGCTTGCCCTCAGGAGTAAAGTTATGACGGCTCACACAGTAAATATGATATTCTTCCTTGCCGTTTATTTTAGCCATAAGGAATTTTTCTTTTCTTGAATCCTTGGCAATATCAAGGTGAAGAATGTACTCCCCTGCTTGCTGTGCCTCAACCTCAACTGAGAAGCTGCCTGCACCACCGTCAACACCGTCTATGTAGTGACCGGTTTCAACCTTTTCATCCTTGACTATTCGTGCAAGGCCCTTGAGGCTGACCTTATCTGATGTGAAGCGTGCAAAAATTTCACCGTTTGCTTCATTTGCAAAAGAAACAGCAATAACTCTGGGAGCAATTGAAGGAATTGCCACGTTGTGACAGAAATCATATTTGAAATATTCGATTCCCCATGATGCAAAGGTTTCAGCATCAATTCTTTCGTTGCGAAGGCTCGCGGGATAGTCTTCACAGGTGTGAGTGCCGTTTGAAGAGTAAATACCCAGCTTCACACCTCTGTCATTGGCATACTGTGAAAGAGCCTTGATGCCACTCGGGAAATTGACCTTATCACACTGAAGTCTGCCATTTTCATCTCTTTCGGAAGCCTGCCAGCAGTCATCGATATTGACATAGGTATAGCCTGCATCCTTAAGTCCGCTGTCTGCCATAGCGTCGATAATTTCTTTGATAAGCTCTTCGCTTATTCTGTGACGGAAAAGATTCCAGCTTGACCAGCCCATTGGAGGTGTAAGCGCAACACCGCTATCATATCCTCTGCTGGTTACCTGACTGATTCTCGTTTTGTTGATAAGCTTCTTTGCTTCGCATAAGGGACAGAATTTTTTGTCGTTTTTGATTTGCATAACTGTTTTCTCCTTTATTTATATTAAAGCCAGACTTTTCATAATGAATATTACTGTGAACATGCTCAGCATTGAGAACACACTTGTCCACACAACAAGCTGACCTGCAAGCTGTTCATCGCCGCCGATTTCACCCACCATAACTGCACTTGAAACGGCAACGGGAGTTGAAAAAAGAGATATAAGCGCCGGGTACTCTGCCGAAGTAACAGGCAAGACACCAAAGCGGGTACTGAGAAGCACTGCAACACCCACACCAACTGCCGGTGCAATAACAAGACGCATAAATGTGGCAGTGACAATCTGCCTGAGAAGACCTCTGACTGCGGCGAAATCAAATCTCGCACCTAAAACTATAAGGGCAAGAGCCGATGTGCCTTTTGCTATAGTGCTGATTGCCGAATAGAGAAACGGCAGGTCTCTCTCGATTGAAAAAACAATCTCCATTGATTCGTTAACAGGCATAAACTGCCTGACGGCCACGGTCAGCACACCTATGAGAACACCTATAATAAGAGGATTTTTAGCCGTCTTTTTAACTGTTTCTTTCACACCGCCGCTATGCTCGTCTTCACTGTAATGTGACAGCAGAATAACTGCAAGAATATTGAAAAGCGGTATAGATGCTGCCGAAAGTATGCTTGCAAAGCCTGCTGCCTCGGCACCGCCGAGAGTTTCTGCAAGAGGTATGCCGATTATAGCATAGTTTGAACGGAAGGTGCACTGAGCAATTACGCCCGTCTGGTTTCTGCTTTTTGCCGTCAGCTTTGCAGTGATAAAACCTATAAGACAAAGCACAAGCACCGCTATCAGGCAATAAGCAATTGCCCCAAAATTAACATCGGCAAGAGAGTCTATATCATAAACATTCTTGAATAAAAGCACAGGCAAAAACACCTTGAACACCATAGCATTGGCCTTTTTGAAAAATCCCTCATCGGCAAAGCCCACTTTTTTAAGGAAATAACCTATGATAAAAAGTATGAGAATAGGCATAACCGCATTGAAGGAAAACATAAAAATATCAATCAAAATATACGCCTCTTTTTAATTATTTATCTGACCCGTCACAGGCAGAATTGAATTGATTTTTTCACTGAGCATTCCTGCTGCATAAAGGTTTGAAAGATAACCCGGGTGGCCGTTGATAACAATATCGTTTATATCCATACGGTATTCCACAGTCATGGCCTCCACACGCGTATCGCCTGTTTCAAGGCTGTATTTTTCAACAGCGCGTTCAATTGATGAATAAAGGCTGTTGTTCATATCACCGAGTATGCAAAGGATATAAGCATTCTGATTATAGCTTCTTACCGTACGCAGCAGCGACACATATTCGCTTATAAACATCTGCTGCCTCTGATAGCTTTTTGAGCAATAGGAAGCATCATTTGTGCCAAGATTTATAACAACCACATCGCTTTCAAAATCAGGGAAGTACCAGGGCATTGCTCTGCCGAATGAAAGGAATGCGCTCTTATCGTAATATTGCTCAACGGTTGCCTTTTCATTACGCACACCGTTTGAGGTGAAGCCCGAAACCACACCGTAGCCCGAAAATGCAACAACGGAGTAATCCGCATTGAGATTCTGTGCCGTAATATAGGCATAGGTTTTGGTGAAGTTTTCTGTTGAAGCGGAAAAATATCCGTTTATATTCTCTTCGTCAATGCCGTAACCACAGGTAATGGAATCGCCTATGAATTCAATTTTCAGGTCTTTTTCCTTTGTGGGATAAATTCTGCGATTTGAAAAAACGCCTATTTTGCCAACACCGAAGGCAGATGTGTCTGCTTCAGACAGCTTTATGAGAGTGATAATCGTTTCAGAAAACTGTGAATCTGCATCAATACGGTAGGTCTTTTGGGCTTCATCCACCGTTTCATCAATAATAAGCACTCCGTTTTTATATATGGCAAAGCGCGCATAATGGTTGGGATACTGATATTCAACTGCATCACCCACCAGGGTTAAAACAGCATAATCACCCTTGAAGCTGAATTCTATACCGCTGCCCGAATGAGACAGATATCGCACCTCATTTTCGTAATATGTTCTGCCTATTGCTTTGATGTTATCCTCAGTGGGGTTATATTCCACATATTCACTTTCCTTAAACGGCAACACGAACTGATATTCCTCCTCTTCCCATGTGACATAGAAATAAAAGCCCACACAAAGACCTGCAAGCACTAAAGAAAGAATTGTTATTCTTATTGCACGAAAAATTCTTTTCATCTGTAAGCTCCATCGAATTATCCGCAAATGCGGCATATTGAATCATTTTAATTATAATATATCACATTCCCACTGTCAAGAAATAAAAAATTTCAAAAACACTGTAAAAAATCTGTAATTTATGTTATTATAATACCACATCAGAAATGAGGCTTGATTTATGAAAAATAAAAGCATCCCCTTTGCGGGAATATTAACTGCCATTCTCGGCATTGTTTTTATGCTTTTCGGCGTTTATCGAGGTGAAGCCGACGTGGTTTTAGCCAAAGCAATAAGAGTGTGTCTGGAGTGTATAGGAATTGGATAAAAATAAAAAGAAAAAATTATACGGCAATTCCTTTCGTCACACCGTTCAGGCTCTGTGGGGAATTGCCACCAACAGCTTTGTCACCGGCTTTCTGAAGGGAAAAATATATACCGGCAAGCTGAAATATTTATGCGTACCGGGCCTTAACTGCTATTCCTGCCCCGGTGCATTGGGTTCGTGCCCCATAGGTGCTCTGCAGGCAGTTTTTGGCTCAGGCAATCACAAATTTGCCTTTTATGTTGTGGGCTTTCTTATGTTCATCGGTGCAATATGCGGAAGATTTGTCTGCGGCTGGCTTTGTCCCTTCGGACTCGTGCAGGATTTAATTCATAAAATACCGTTCCCCAAAAAGATCAGAACCTTCAAGGGCGATAAAATCCTGCGCCGTATTAAATATGTAATTCTTGCCCTGTTTGTTGTTATTCTTCCTATGTTCGCCCTTGACGAATACGGCATGAGCGACCCCTGGTTCTGCAAATATATCTGTCCTGCAGGCACTCTGGAGGGCGGACTTCCCCTTGCAGCACTCAATGAGGGAATCCGTCAGTCAATAGGCTGGCTTTACGCATACAAGACCGCAATTCTTGTGGTACTCATTATAGTTTCCCTCATCATTTACAGACCCTTCTGTAAATACATCTGTCCCCTTGGTGCAATTTACAGCGCTTTCAACAAGATTTCTGTTTTCAGGCTCAGATGCGACAAAAGCAAATGCATCAGCTGCGGAAAGTGTGCAAAAACCTGTCAGATGAATGTTGACCCCACTAAAGCTCCCGACAGTGCAGAATGCATCCGCTGCGGAAAATGTGTCAGTGAATGTCCTGTGGACGCACTGAAAATATCGGCTAAAAAATAAAAAACAAGGCAGAAGATTTTTCGTCTTCTGCCTTTTGATGTTTAAGTTGTCTTCAACTTGTTATGAAAGGCTTTTTTCATAAGCCTCTATTTCCTGCTGTTTAAGTGCATCCTGCATAGCGTGGTACTCCTCTGCTTTACGGTTAGCTTCAGTCACTCGCTCCACCATACCTTCTTCATAGATATCCTCGCAAAGGAAGTTATCAACTTCTACTCTTTCGTCACCTTGCCTGCCGTCAGGGACTTTAGGTTTTTCAATCACGCAGTCAATAGCATAAAACTCCACGCCTGCTGCGTTGACAATATCTTTTATTCCGATAAGTACCTCTGACATTCTTTCGACGGTAATCTCTTCATCATAGACATATATCACCAAGTGTCCTGCTTTTTTTCCGAGTTCACCTATGTCATAATAGGCATCCAATTCAAGAGTATCCGTCACAATGGCATAAGGTGGCAAATCCGGAACACCTATGCTTTCTCTGTCAATAAACTCAATATCACCGTATGATATATGAGCATCATAGGGAAAAGTGCTGCTGTCTAAAACATTCTCCACAGCCTGACGGTATTCTTTCCATATTCTGTCAGCAGTGTTGCGTTTGTTGGTAATTACATCTTCATAAGTATTGAGTTTGATTCTGCCTAAGATATCTGTCATTAGCCTGAATGAGCTGTCGGGACTTGAGTGGGAATTAACAGATATATGATAAAAACCGTCTTTAAAGCTGTAAAATATCCTTTCAATATAGAAGTCTTTATCAGGATGATTTTCTTCTATGTGTTTTTCTGCTGTGTTTTTTGCAAGATATTTTGAAACCGGGTTTCCCACAAGAGCATTAGCGAACACCCCTATACCAATAATTAATGCCAGAGCCACAATAAAAGCTATAACTTTAAGGATTTTCTTGTTCATGGTTTACTCCTTTCTTAAAGCAAAATGCAGAAGATAAGCAATGGCCACACCTATAAAGATGAAAACACAGTATATAAGTGACCATATAAACAGAGAATAAAAATCTGTTTCTACAAGTTTGAATACAAAAGCAAAAATTTCGATAAAAATCAGAAGAACAGGCAGTTTATAAAGAGCCTTTAATCTGAATGAACAGTAACCGAAAACACCCACTGCTGGCATTATCAGACTGTTATACATCATATCACTTCCTGCCGTAATACTGAGACCGAGAAAAACAAAAAGTATTATCAAAGCATAGGACATAGACTGAATTTGCATATTCAGTCTTTTTGATATTTTCTTAAGCGGTCTTACATCATTTTGGGGTTCATTAATAACTATATTTTTAAAATTATCTGCTTTCAGATATTCTTCTTCCTTACTGCACTCACTACACTCACTTATATGTTCTTTTACCAAAGAAGCAGTTTCATCGCTTACCATATTCTCCACATACAAAGGTAAGATATCACGTATTATACAGCAATCAGTTTTCATAACCGTATTCCTCCAATCTTTCTTTGATGATTTTTCTTGCCCGGTGATAAGTAACACATGCCCAGTTTTCGCTTTTAGAAAAAATCCTGCCGATTTCTCTGAAACTCATATTGGCGTAAACTCGCCACATAAAAACCTCTTTATAAGGCTCATCTACCCTATGAAGAATTTTCTGTATAAGTTTTGCTTCATCTCGTTTAGCAATCTCATCAACAAAACTGCTTTCGTCCGCAATCTCACAAAAATAATCTTCTATGCTTTTAGATTTTTTATTTTTATTAAGATAAGTATAGTAGCTGTTTTTTGCAATCTGACACAGCCACACCCTTACATCGCAATCTCCCCGAAAATTATCAAGAGATTTAAGAGCCTTAAAAAATGTTTCGGCAGTTATTTCTTCAGCAATGTCCTCATCACCCGAAAGCCGTCTCATATACAGATACACATCTTTAAAATAGAGTCTGTATATTTCTTCAAAATCTGTCACTTTATCACCTCCTACATCTATAAGACTACAAAAAGCTGAAAATCTTACAACTTTTTTTCATTTTTATTATAGCACACTGCAGAAGCCAAAGCAATTTTGCATATAAAATTAACACCCCGCAAAATGCGAGGTGCTATGATACTATTTTTATTTTGCTACGGGTACATCCATAACAAGGTCTGTCAGCGGGAAGCTGCAGCAGGGATGAATGCATCCGAATTTATAGTCAGCAAGTCTTCTGTATTCAAGGTTTTTCGGCACATAAACCTTACCTGAAAGAAGGTGTGAATGACAGAATCCGCATTCACCGCTGCGGCAACGTGCAGGCACTGAAATGCCGTTTTTCTCAAGAGTCTGCATAACGCTGTCGCCTGTTTTGCCTTCAACTGTCCAGGTGTTATCCTGAATTGTAACAGTGATTTTAACTGTCTCAGGCACTTCTGAGGGATAGTCTGCCTGGGTTGCAGGGTTATGGAATTCCCCGAACATTTCGTGGCGGATAAACTTCTTTTCAAGGCCTAACTTTTCAAGCTCCTTGTCAACGAAAGCATACATCTGCTGAGGTCCGCAAAGGAAAACTGAATAAGCTTCGTCTTCGGGCGCGTACTTTTTGATAAGCTCGGCTGTGATAAAGCCCTTTTCCGTACCCTTCTTTGCTCTGCCCTTTTCATCGCTGAGCACGTGTATAACCTTAATCTTGTCGCACTTCTTTTCAAGCTCTGCAAGCTCATCCTTAAAGAGAATGCAGCTGCTGTTTCTGCTGCCGTAAAGAAGAGTCATTTCAAAGTCTTCATCGCCGTCATTGATGGCATTTGCCATTGAAATAAAGGGTGTGATACCGCTGCCGCCTGCAAGACAGATAACCTTCTTTGCATCGCGAAGAGGCTGATATTCAAAGTTGCCTGCAGGTGCAGAAACCTCAACCTTTGTGCCTACTTCCCAGGTGTCGAAGATATATTTTGACATAAGTCCGCCGTCAACGAGCTTTATTGTCAGCACATATCTGCCCTCAAGTGAATCTTTGGGTGAAGATGAAAGTGAATATGCTCTTGTTACGGGCATACCTTCAATTGTTTCAAAAACAGTCAGATATTTACCTGCGCCGAAATATGCGAGCGCTGTTGTACCCTTTTCTTCATCGGGCACGAGAGTGAAGCTCTTGCAGTCCTCGCCTCTCTCCAGAATGCTTTCTACCTTAAGGTACTGGCGTTTAGGATGAAGGGACTTGGCAAGTACCGCCGCATTATCTGAGAAATTGGGAAGCTCTGCCTGTGCAACCTCAAACCTTGCCTGACGGTGAGGAAGAAGATCCAGAAATTTAGTAGCTTTTAATGATTTGATATCTGCCATGATTATTTGCCCTCCTTTTTAATAGCATTAACAACCAGTCCGCCTGCTTTTTCACCTGTGTAATATGCGCAGCCGTAGCCGTCGCCTCTTTCCTGAGAAGCACCGCAGAAGAAGAAATTGTCAAAGGGCTGATCGGTCAGATACTGCACGGTACGGGGAATCATGCTATCCCACTTTTCAAGCAGATAGCCGTAAGGTGTGCCGAAGGGTGTGTTGAGATAACGTGCGAATGTGGGAGGAAGTGCAACCTCAATTTCCTCGATATAAGGCATAATGGAAATGTTGAGAGCCTTTTCGCAGGTTTCAATCATATCCTTTGCTATTTCATTCTTAAACTTCTTATAGTCCTGAGGTCTTACATCCTTCATAACATCACCGAAGGTCATAGTTGTCAGGAAGAGCTGACAGGTACCCTCAGGTGTGCAGTCGGGAATAATCTCGTTAAGGCAGTTGATAATGCAGAAACCGCTCTTGAAATTCTGAGCAGCCTCATACTGCTTGTCTGAATCTGAGTCGGGAGCAATAAACACGGAGTAGTCCTTGATGCCAAGCTCCTCTTTTGTCTTGTTCATACCAAGATATACTGTTGTCAGGCTGCATGCAACCTTTCTTGATTTGAGCATCTTAAGCTGCTTTTCAGGGATATCCTCTTTTTTGAACAGATCCTTGAACACAGCATAAGGATAGGAGTTTGAAATGATATATTTACAGCGAACTTCCTTTTCACCGTTGATAACAACACCTGCAGGCTTGCCGTCTTCCATGATAATCTTTGTTGCCTCTGAGTTATACCAGATATCACCGCCGTTGTCGCGGATAACCTTATCAAGAGCAAGGCTCATTTCGTGTGAACGGAGCTTGGGGACACCTGTGCCGTATTCAACATAGCTGTGAAGCATAGCCATATAATAAAGGAAGTCTAACTTTGAACCGGGTGAACCGAGATAGCACCAATAGGTATTGAAAATATCCTGAGCCTTCTTGGGCATGCCGAGTGCGTCAAGCACCTCATTCATTGTGTGAGATACCATTCTCAGAATGTCAGGGAAATCCTTTATGCTGCCGGGGAGCTTCTTAAGATCCTCAAGGCAGTCCATAGCCTTATACATACGTGTTGACAAATCGAAGGCGGCTATACAGCTTTCATATGAGCCGGGCACGATTTCATCAAGCTTTCTTGCAAATGCCTCAAAGCCAACGGGCATGCGCACGTCAACACTGACAAGAACACCGTTTTCGTTGACAAAGGCATCCTTTTCCCCTGCCTTTGCAGGCACAACAAGGCGGAAGGTTGAGTCGTGTGTGCACCATTCCACATCACCCTTCATGCGAAGGAACATATCCTCAATCTGACCGCTTTTATCAGGTGCACCTACACCTGCAAGCTCGTGGAGTGAGGGTTCAAACTCAAATCTGCCTCTGACAAATGAGGAAGCTGAGCCACCGGGGATATTGTGTCTTTCAAGCAGAAGTGTTGAAAGACCTTCTCTTGCGCAGGTTGCTGCAGCTGCAAGACCGCCGTTACCTGCACCGATAACAATTACGTCATAGGTTTTCATCATTTTTCCTCCGTTTCAATGATAATATTTTCAGTTAATTGTTTTTCTTTATTTTTCTTTATCCTGCCCATAATCAGTGAGGCCGCAAGGGCAAACAGCAGTGCGGGTAGAGCATAAAGATAAGACAGCGGGTTAGTCAGATCTCCCTTTGCGCCAAGTAGGGTCCACAGAACATTAAGTATCATAAGTCCGATATTCGAAGCAAGATAATATTTGCCGAAAGGTATATTCATAGTCCCGAAAACAAGAAGCCTATTATTATTGCAGCAACTGTCAGAGTACCGCCTGTGAGATATTGTGTCAGAGCACCGACGTTGCTGACAGATATATTGTTTTTTGAAAGGAATGTGACGCAAAGCACCAGCATAACAAGCATAAAAGCAAAGGATAAAATCTGCAGCACCTTTATAAGCTTGCCGTATTTATCAGTCTTTTTGTTTTCCTGTGAATTCATACCATTCTCCGAAGAAGATACTGGGTTAATTATAAACCCAACCAACAGCATTGTCAATAAAATAAAAGAATCATTGACAGAAAAAATCTTTTAATATAAAATAAGAAAAAACGGAAGGTGATATTATGGAAAAAAAGGTTGCAGTGGTAACAGGAGGCAGCTCAGGAATAGGCCGTGAAACAGCAATTGCCCTGAGAGATATGGGCTGTATCGTTTATGAAATCAGCAGAAGAGATATTCCCTTGGAAGGAGTCAAACATATAAAAGCCGATGTTACAGACGAGGAGCAGATTAAAGCTGCCGCAGAGCAGATTATAAATTCTGAGGGCAGAACGGATATTCTTGTCAACTGCGCAGGCTTCGGTATTTCGGGTGCAGTTGAATTCACTTCTCTTGAAAGCGCAAAATCACAGTTTGAAGTCAACTTTTTCGGTACCGTCAATGTCAGCAATGCCTTTATTCCCTATATGAGAAAGCAGGGCTCAGGCAGAATTGTCAACATCAGCTCCGTTGCCGCAGTGGCCCATATCCCCTTCCAGACCTTCTATTCTGCATCGAAGGCGGCTATCGATTCATATACGGCTGCCCTTGCAAATGAAATCAAGCCCTTCGGCATCACCGTTACAGCCATTCAGCCCGGAGATATCACCACAGGCTTCACCGATGCAAGAGAAAAAACAGCCGAGGGTGACGATGTTTACGGCGGCAGAATTTCGCGCAGTGTTGCAGGCATGGAAAAAGACGAGCTCAAGGGTATGAAGCCTGATATAGCAGGCAGATACATAGCAAAAATTGCTCTGAAAAAGAATGTCAAGCCGCTTTATGCCATCGGCGCAACCTATAAGCTTCTGAGTGTACTCTGCCGTGTTTTCCCCTGCAGGATAAGAAATTATATAGTCGGAATGCTTTATGCAAAATAAACAGTCAACCACGCCTTTTCGGGCGTGGTTGTAATTTTATGATTTACTTTTTAACACCCGACACCATATACATTCTTTCGTCGGATATCATAATATCAACATCGCAAAACTCTGACATCATTTCACTGAGCTTTTCCTTAGAGGGCAGTGGCAGTGAAACACTCTTTGCCACAGTTGCATGACATTTTTCCAGCTCTTTTTCACTTATACCGTGAGCAACGGTAAGTCTTCCGCCCTTTTTCAGGGCTTCACTGAGATTTTTAATCAGCTTTTCCGGCTGCGGAAAATGAGGGAAAGCGTTATATATCATTACAGCATCATAAGCTTTCGTGAAAGCATATTCCTCGGCATCTGCACAGATAAGCTCAATATCAGGGAATTTTTTCTTTGCAATCTGCAGCATTTCAGAGGAAATATCAACACCGGTCACTTCTGCCTTTAGGCTTAAATAATCAGGAAAAAGCACCCCTGTGCCGCAAGCAACATCAAGCACCTTTTGACCTTCGGAAATTCCACCCTTATCAAGAATAAAGGATATTATTTCTTCACTTCTCACCTGATTATCGTCCCAGCATAAGGCCATATCATCAAAAAATCTGATAACCTGATTCTTATCCATAGTTATCCTCCCATTGATGCATTTCTGAAGTGCAGTTCCTTCATTCCCTCAACCTCATCGCAGATAGGCTTAAGATTGCAGGAGTCACAGTCAAACTTAACAGTATTCATAATATGATTCAGTGTTTCGGTGATATCGTTATTCTTCTTTGCCAGAGCTTCAAGCTGTCTGTAATCAGCATCGCGGGCTGTTATATAAATAACTCTTACCGCCTTAACGGCAGGGTTTTCTTTATATTTGCTTATAAGCAGGCTGCCCACCTTCTGAAAGCTGATGCCGTCTTTAACAGCTCTTTTCGATACACGCACAGCTTCTTTATGTGAGCGCGAGGAAGTTCTTATCATATACCCTTCAGGAAAATGATGATATTTCACATACTCGATTTTTCTTATTAAGTTATAGGCCTTCTGCTGGTCCTGCTCATTCTCTATCTGAATAAGACAGACCCTTGCAAAATTACGCTTACCGGAAATATTTTCAAGTCCGTCACCAACCACAACAATACCGTCTTCAACCTCTGATGATGTCACAAGATTAAAGCCGACTCCGTCAAGCTCAAAGGCTGTGTCGCGCTGAAGAATAACCTGACTGTAGCCTACATCCTTCCACAGGGAATCTTTGTTGTAGGGATAATTTATTTTTTGTGAGGCATCTGTCAGAGCAGATACCTCACAAATGAGTGAATCAAAAAAGTTCATTACAGTTTTTTGTCCCTTTTCATTTTATCATAACGGTTTTTCCAGAGCCAGTCGTAAACTACTCTGACCAGCTTCATATCCAGATTAAACCAATATATGGCAAATGTCAGGATAAACAGGCATGCTATAACAGCAATTATAATTAAAATTACATCCATATCAGTTCACCTTGGAAAGACCTTTCTGTCTTGCGTACTCTGCCGCACCGAGCGCACCCATAAGCTGAGGGTCAGTTTTAAGCTCAACAACCTTGATTTTAAGCACCTTTTCAATAGCTGCCTTAAGGCCGTCATTCTTTGCACAGCCGCCTGTGAGAGTGATGCTGTCTGTTGCACCTGCCTTTTTAGCCATAACAAAGCATCTCTTTGCAACTGCAAGCTGAATGCCTGCAGCAATCTCATCCATAGGCTTGCCCTCACCAACAAGGGAGATAACTTCACTTTCAGCAAAAACCGTGCACTGAGCAGTGATGGGAATTGTGTTCTTTGCGCCGAGAGAAAGCTTCGAAAATTCGGGAAGTGTCATTTCAAAAGCATTTGCCATAGCCTCATAGAATCTTCCGGTGCCTGCAGCACATTTATCGTTCATTGCAAAGTTCTTGACTGTGCCGTCAGTGTCTATGGAAATGCCCTTGACGTCCTGACCGCCGATATCAATAATAGCCTTTACTTCAGGGTTTGTTACGTGAACACCCATGGCATGGCAGCTGATTTCAGAAATGTTTTCATCAGCAAAGGGCACCTTGTTTCTGCCGTAGCCTGTGCCGATAAGATAGCTGATATCCTTTGCTGACTCAAGACCTTCAACCTGAGATACAGCATCGCCCAGAGCTATCTCTGCACTTGCAACGGGGTTGATTTTGCTTCTGTTCGTAACATTGGCAACCATTTTGCCGTTTTCATCTAAAATAACGCATTTTGTGTAGGTTGAGCCTACATCGCATCCGCCAAAATATTTCATATCCTTCTTTCTCCTTTACCAAGCTAAATCGTCTTCAAAATCTACAAGTGAGGGGTCTAAGGGCTCCTCCTGAAGAACTGTCTGCATATATTTGTTTACCTGCTCACGCATATCTCGTCTTGAAATTGTGCGCGGGTCCATAAGGTCCTGCTTGACCCAGATGAAATTGATATTTCTTTCTCTGGCCTGGTCATCAAATATACCTGTCAGACCGTCCATTCCCTTGCAGGAAATCTGGTCGTACATAATAACTGTATCAGCATTATATTCTTCAACTATTCTCCAGAGCTCGTCAACAACATTTCTGTAACCGCCCTTTGTGTGCTTACGCATAATTGAGCGCTGATAAGTTTTTGCAAGGTCTTTAAGTGACTGTTCCTTGTCTTCTGTGTCAATTTCGAGATATGAAATCATTGTTTCCATATCCATAACAACATTCATACCCCAGCAGTTTTCAAGCCAGTTTGCAAAGGATGTGTAGTAGTTTGCAGGACAAGACCAGACAACTGCTCTGTGGCGCATTTCTTTTGACACGGGAGTTTTCTTCTCATAGGCCTTCATCATTATTTTATTGACCTTTTCATCCACCTTAAGGAACTTTTCGTTTGTGCCGCCTGAAAGGTTGAAATAGAAAATTCTGTAAAGCCAGAAGCAGGCACCTGTCATCTGAGGATAAGGAGTTTTATTGATATCCCATTTCTGACGCTCATATTCAAGCTGCTTGTTATAGTCCTTCATTCTTCTGAAATATGAATCCCAGTCAAACTTTTCGCCTGTCTGGTCTTCAATGAACTTTATCAGAGACTTGATTTCCTCAACGGCATATTCCTGAACATCCTCACCGTCATAGCGAAGAGGCACACCGAAGCAGTGTGTGGGCAGGTTAAGTCTTCTGTCAAGGAAGGATGAATTCATAATTGAGCCGTCACAGGGCATATTTGTGCCGACCATACAGCAGCCCATTTTCGGATAATCATCTTCAATAGCAACGCCGGCCTCAGCACTGGGAAGAGGACACACGTCAGCGGGTACACCGAAGCTTTCTGTAACCTCAAGATAAGGCGGTGTAATCTGCTGGTCAACCATTGATGAAAGGAAGATGGGCAGAGTCTGCAGAGGCATGGGGATAAGATTCGGGAAGCCTGTGAAGACCTCATTGGGAACAATCTCATCCATAAGCACTATTTTCTTTGAAAGCTTGTTGCCCGGGTTTATTTTTTCGTCAGCACGCAGAGAAATATTTATAAGGTGTGTGGTGTGCTTGACTATCATATTGTAATGAAGATGCGCCATGCGAAGCTGAGGACCGCGAAGGCCTGCAACGTGTCTGTCAATAAATGAAGGCGCCGAAAGATAAGATGACATCCAGCGGTAACGCCATATGCCTTTGACTGTTGATATGGGAGCCTTGAGCACCATTTTTATCATATCTTTCCATGTGACAAGCCAACGGTAATAGTCATACATAGTATCCTTGAAGCCACGCCATTCTCTGTGCTTTAACACAGCGGTATGCTCTTTATAAAGCTTTCCGTAATTATCCATTTTCCCTCGCCTGCCTTTCCTTCTGAATCTTCTTGATTTCCAGACTTTCAACGAAAGCCTGAACTCGTGTGCGAAGCTGTCCTGATGCCGAAGCGGTATACTGTCTGTCAACAGCGGCAGTGGGCACTCCGTAATCGTTACTCATAACATAAGATGCAAGTGCTCTTTCATAGCCCCAGTATTCGCAGAATTTAAGCTGCTCGTACATTACACCATCTGCATGATATTCATCGACGAGCTTCTTTACATAATCGCGTCTTTCCTGAACCTTTTCATGGCTCATATATCTCGGGCACTGACTTGTTTTAAGATAATGAAGACAAATCTGAGTGAGCACGTCCTCGCCCTCTTTGATTTCGATTTCCTGTCTGCCGGGCAGAGCTCCGAAGCAATATCTGTCTGCAACAACGAGAGCTCCGCTGTCTTCAATAAGAGCTGTGAAATCCGGGTCGTCCATTTCTGAGCCCACAACAACAATTTTAGCTCTGTAATTTTTCTTTGCATCAGGCTCTCTTGTTCTGAGCTCCTCAGCGGTTTCACGAAGCATAGGCAGAATAAGTGCCTTGGGGCAGCAATATGTAATAAGGTTGAGTATGTGATATTCATATCCGGTGATTCGGGGATTTTCTTCCTTGCGGTAATCACCGATTTCTGTCATAAGACGGCAGACCTCGTTGTGCTCCTCAACTGCCTTCAGAAGGGCTTCATCAGAGGTGTCAATACCGTAAACCTCGCTGAGCTTATTGAGAATCTTAAGTCTTGTCTGAGTGACATAATGCTTAACAGTGTGCGCCTCAAGCTTAAAGGGCATATCAAGAAAAGTCACAAAGAACTTTTCCTCGGGTGCCAAATCAAGAAGCTCGAAGTGCTCAGCAGTTCTGTTCATTTCAGAGCAGGTTTCGGAAGCAAGAAGAGCATTCAGGAAGTTATAACCTCCCTCGATGGCTCTTTCAAGTATAGCTTTTGAATAGCCGCATAAAAAGTTGCTCATATAATATGTTGCAATATCCATTGAGCCTGTACGCGGTGCTCTGAGTCTAACGGAAAAACAGTTGCCGCAATTAAGAAGCACCTCAGGAATATGATAGCAGGTATAGCCCAGGGCAATGCCGCCGTCAGCCTTGGCTTTCTTGACAAGCTCATTGTTGGCATCCTGCAGAAGCTTTTCAAATTCGTAAAGATGTTTTAAATCCTTCATAGCCTTCTCCTTTATAAAATCTCAAGCTCTCTGAGAGCCTTTCTTGCACCCTCAACCACATTTGAATCATCGGGAAGCTTAGTGATATCCTTTCCCTCAATATCATAAATGGCAAGGTTTTTATCATTTTCTATATAAGACAGCACGGGAATATCGCCTGTGTTTATATGCTCAATAACACTTTCATCGGGCAGTCTGTTAACAATTGCACCGATTTTTTTATACATAACAAGCTCATCGGCAACACTCTTTATGGTTGAAATAACCTGAGTGCCTTTCTTGCTGGCATCAGTGATGAGAAGAAGGTGTGTAACCTTTTCCATAACTCTGCGGTTAATCTGCTCAACACCTGCTTCGCCGTCAATAACAACATAGTCGAAATCTGCCGAAAGAAGGCTGATAACCTCCTTTAAATAGGAATTGATCTTGCAGTAGCAGCCTGCACTTTCAGGTCTGCCAACGGCAATAAAAGCAAAACCGTCTGTTTCAACCAGAGCATCGAATATTTTATATCTTGCATCGCCTAAAAGCTCAATAGCAGCCTTTGTGTTACCGTCTTCAACTGTTTCAACAATCTCTTTTCTTATATCATCGATGGTTGTTTCAACTTCAATGCCGAGAGCCGTCGAAAGTCCCACGGCAGGGTCCGCGTCAATAGCAAGAATCTTCTTATCGGGATATGTCTGTGCCAGAAGCTTCACAATTGCGGCGGAAATAGAGGTTTTTCCCACACCGCCTTTGCCTGACAGAGCAATAATTGTTGCACCGTTTTCCATATGCATTTCTCCTTATATTCAGTTAATTTTCATTATATCAAAGATTTTTCGGCTTTTCAACAATAAAGGAGAAATTACTTCGGTTTATTATCTGCAAAAATCATCATAATTGTGTATCGTATAAACCTCATTTATAAGAATAGAATCTCATTTTTATGCAAAAGAAAAATCCGGGCTCAATGACCCGGATTTTATAGTGATTGTCATTTTGTTTTTTAGTTTGAGTTTAGGTTATACTTATTCACCGAGAGCTTCTTTCACCTGTGTAATGGTTTCGTTTTCCTTGTGACGTTCCTCTCTGATTGCTTCCAGCTCTTTATACATCTGTTCTTTCTTTTCACCCTCAATATCATAGGAGAATTTAAGAATAAGAGCCTTGAGAACATTTGCAAGAGTGTAGCCGAAGAGAAGGAATGCAAGAATTTTGAGACAGGTATCAAGATATGTGGGCTGAGCCTGCATGGTTTTAACAAGGTCACCTTCAACTGAAGACAGATATCCTGCCCAGGCAATCATATAAGGAATTGCAAGTTCTTTAAGATAGTTGCAACCTGAGTTGACCCAGCCGGGAATGATACCCTGTACGGCTTCCATTCTTTCACCGGTCTGCCATTCAAGATAGTCATAGAATTCAACATCGAAGTGAGATTTTGAAAGCTCCTGGATACCGATACCGATACCGAAAATGAAATAGAACACATAGAAGAATATGCTGTTCCAGCCTTCAAAGAATCTGATGCCCATTTTTGCTTCAACAAAGCAGATGCCGAAAAGCACACAAGCAGCAATCGGTGAATAGATACCGCAGAATTTAAGCAACTTTGTGGGTTCATGCTTCTTTGAAAGTTTTGTGCAGATAATGTTACCTACAACCGTACCTACAGCAGTGGGAAGTGTGAGAAGAAGATTCTTTGATGAACCAACTGTAATTGCAGCAAGATATGTTGACATTTTGCCGAGCCAGGCGAAATTGTTAACCCACTGCATATATTGGAAAGCTCTGTAGTTTCTGTATTTGAAGAGAGTCAGCAGAGCCTTTGAAACCTTGACTTTTTCTTTCTTAGGCAGCTCAATTCTTTCCTTACAGAAGAGAGCACACATAAGGTTGCCGAAAGCAGTAATTGAAGCAGCCACAAGAGCAAGTGTCATATACATCTTGTTCTTGTCATCGCTGAAGATACCGTAAACAAAGGTTGCAATATATGCTCCGCCGTAACCGATATAATAAGACAGCTGCCAGATAGTTGCAACAGTTTTCTTTTCCTTGGGGTTGGGAGAAATAACCTGAACAATATTCTGACCGGCATTATTAAAGGCATTGAATATGGTCTGACAGCAAGCAATACCATAGCGGAAAAGAGTCATCTGCTGAACAGTCCAGCCTTCGGGGACATAGAAATATAAAGCTGTGAGAGCGAATATAGGAATAAGACAAATGATATACCAATGACGGTATCTGCCCCAACGGGTTCTGGTTTTCTGAATAATAAGACCGGAAACAGCACCCATTGCAATGCCTAAAATAGTTGTAATTGTAGTCTGAAGGGCAAGTATATCTGCAATTTGATCTGAGTCAACGCCTGCCGGACCGAAATAAAGCTCATGCAGGAAAGCCGCCGCAAGAGAGCCTGTGAGAGTGGTGCCGAACATTCCGCCGATCCTTGAAAGCATAACACAGAAATATTCAAATTTCGATATGTACTTACCTTCGTTGCCCGACAAGGCATTCTGCGGAATTTCCACAGAAGAAGTTTTTTTGTTTTTCATCATATCATCTCCAAAATTCTTTTGTCTAAGTTTAACACTTTCCGGCGTGACTTTCAAGTGATTTAGTTGATAATTATGGTTTATTTTCAATTATCTATTGTTTAAGCTTTATTTTTGTGTTACAATAACCGCGACAAAAAACACCGTTTTAATGTTCATATCTGACCGCCAATAAACGGCCGATTATCTTTCAAAGGAGAAATAATATGGTTTATAATTTCTATCACATCACCGATGTGCATTATTACAGCAAAAGAAATTTCAAGTGCGACTGGCGTACCTTTCCCCAGCCAAGCACCCAGATATGCATTTTAAAAAGTGAAGAAGCCTTCAGAAAGGCTCTTGAAATTATCAGTGAAGACGAAGAAACAAGCACTGTGATCATCACAGGCGACCTTACAAACCACGGCGAAGCTTACAGCCACGAGGAAGTAAGAGATATCCTGCAGGAATTCACAGACAAGGGAGGCAACCCCTTTGTTTACACCGACAACCACGACTATCCTTATTTCCCCATTCACGGCTTCGGTGAAAACGGCGAGAAAATTCCTATGGAGCACCTGCCCGAGGATGAGGTAAAAAAGATGTACTACCCCTTCGGAAGAGACAAGGCCTTTGATACATACGATGACGGCACAACCTATATTGCAGAAATTCTGCCGGGTCTTTATCACATAGCTATGGGCTATGATGCAGAGGATCAAGAAACTCTTCACTACCCGTATTTCTCCGATGAGCTTATGGCATGGGTAAAGGCTCAGGTGGAAAGAGCAAAAGAAAAGGGTGCCACTGTTATCTGCAGTACCCACAGACCCGTTGTTGCACCCTCCCCTGCTTATGAGGTTGTGGGCAAGGGACACAGCTTCCCTAAGGGTAAAGAAAGCATAAAGCAGCTCGCTGATATGGGCGTACGTCTTTTCTTCAGCGGTCACTCTCACATTCAGTGCATGAAGGAAATAACGAGCGAAAAGGGCAATAAGATTTACAGCGTGCAGACGTCATCCCTTGCGGCCTTCCCGCCGAAAATGAGAAAGATTACCATCGACACCGACAATGGTACGGCGGACATCCGCACAATAGATATCGATCTGCCTGATTTGGGAATGACCTTCACCGAATATGCAAAAAAAGGCTTCCTCGGCATTATTGAGGAAATCCCCTATAACATGGAGCACGATGTTGAAGCTTTTGCAAACACCGATGGCGGTATATCCCTTCCCAAGGACTTAATTTTAAAGCATCCGAAAATTGTAATGTTTCTCGGCAGAAAGCTTAACAGTCTTACTTACAGCAAGGTTGCAAAGTTTTCAAAAAAATATCACGATTTAAGTGAAAAAGACTATGAGGCAGTGAAAGACAAAAAGTTTGTCAATCTTATTCTCGAGCTTGTGGCAAACCTTTACCGCGGCAACGCACCTTATTCACCTGAAACTGTTGAATATAAGATAACAATGGGCACCTTCAGAAAAATTGAAAAGCTTCTTTCAGTCTTGCATGTGGATATTAAAAAAATGCTCAACGGATATACATTGCAGGAATTTGTAGAGCCCCTTCTTTATAACAGCGGTCTTGATGACGATAATGTAACAGTTAAATTTAATTAAATCACCAACCACGCCCGAAAGGACGTGGTTGGTGATTTTAATACGTATCACTTTAGAATCATTATATTTTTATATCTGCTAACTATCATTTTCTAAAACTATGTTCCACTCTTCTTTATTACGATTGAAACCCTAATTGATATTATGAATATTTACTCCATCGGAAATAACTCTGACTTCATTGTTTTCCACCGAAACAAAGCCTCCCCCGCTTTCAGCTGAGAAAACATCCTTACCGTCAAGTCTTACAGAAATGTTACCGGGGGCAAGAGCTAACACAGCCTTGGCGTGCCCTTTTCTTATTCCGTATGAGCCTGAAAACTTACCTGATATACTGTCGGCAACACTAAGCTTTATGCTGTCGCACTCCATAGGCATAAAACTACATTCGGGGGTAAAAAGTATAAAAGTAAGCTTATCTTTCATTCCACTCACCTATGTTCCTTCTTGTACTTTTCAAATACATCATCTATTGTACCCATCATAAGGAAATACTGTTCGGGAATGCTGTCACACTCACCTGAAAGAATTCTTTCTATGCTGTCAACAGTCTTTTCCAGGGGCACATAAACACCTTTCTGACCTGTGAAGCTTTCAGCTACATGGAATGGCTGACTCATAAATCGCTGTATGCGTCTTGCTCTTTTAACAAGTTCCTTATCTTCTGCGGAAAGCTCATCCATACCAAGAATAGCAATAATATCCTGAAGCTCAGCATATTTCTGAAGAACTCTCTGTGTTTCTTTAGCTGTTTTATAGTGTCTGTCACCAACAAAGTCAGGAGCAAGAGCTCTTGAAGAGGATTCGAGGGGATCAACTGCCGGATAAATACCAAGCTCAACAATTTTTCTTGACAGAACGGTAGTCGCATCAAGATGTGAGAATGTTGTCGCAGGAGCAGGGTCTGTAAGGTCATCGGCGGGAACATAAACCGCCTGAACAGATGTGATTGAGCCGTTACCTGTAGAAACAATTCGTTCCTGCAATTTACCCATTTCCGAAGCAAGCGTAGGCTGATAACCTACTGCAGAAGGCATTCTTCCCAAGAGGGCAGAAACCTCACTGCCCGCCTGGGTGAAACGAAAAATATTATCAATAAATAAAAGCACGTCCTTATGGGCCTTTTCACGGAAATACTCAGCCATAGTCAAGCCAACAAGAGGCACACGCAGTCTTGCCCCTGCAGTTTCGTTCATCTGCCCGAAAACAAGAGCTGTCTTGTCAATTACCCCTGACTGATTCATTTCATTCCATAAATCGTTGCCCTCTCTTGAACGCTCACCCACACCTGCAAAAACAGAGTATCCGTCATGCTCGAAAGCGACATTACGGATAAGCTCCATAATAAGGACAGTCTTACCAACACCTGCACCACCGAAAAGACCGATTTTGCCACCCTTGATATAGGGAGTCATAAGATCTATAACCTTGATACCGGTTTCAAGAATATCCGTGGAAGAAACAATTTCCGCAAAGGGAGGTGCCGCATGATGAATGGGCCATTTTTCTGCTGTTTCAATTTTATTGCCGCTATCAATTGGTGCACCGGTAACATTTACCATCCTGCCAAGAGTCTCTTTGCCGACAGAAATTTTTATAGGTTCACCTGTATCGGTTGCCTTCATTCCTCTGGACATACCGTCGGTGGGATTCATTGAAATACATCTTACTTCACCTCCACCTAAATGTTGAGAAACTTCAAGGGTATATATTTCGGAATTAACTTCAACATTAACTGCGTTGAAAATATCGGGAATTTCATCCAAAGAAAACAAAATATCCACAACAGGACCTGTTATTCTCTGTACCATTCCCACAGAGCCTTTTGCCATATTATACATCCCCTTTCGTTGAAAATTCTGATGAGATTTCAATAACGTCAGCCGTAACCTGACTCTGGCGCTTTCTGTTCATTTCTGTTTCAAGCTTTGCACTGTATTCAAGAGCAGTATCATAAGCCGAGCGCATAGCCGTCAGCGTTGCCGCCTGGGCACCAAGAGCAGTTTCGAGCACTCTTTTATAGAGCACCGAAAGATAAATCTTCTCTGCAATATTTTTTATAAACGTATCTCTGTCAGGAACAAAAATAGGTGCTTCGCCCTCAGTTTCTTGCTTTGAATAAGAAAAAAGGTCCTTGCAGACGGGCTGCTGCTTTATCATATTGACATATTCGGGATAAACTGTTTTAACGCAGGATATCCTGCCTTCCTCCATAAGAGAGCAAATATATGTGAAAAGCTCTTTTGTCTGCTCATATGAAGGAATATCCTCAAAAACAAAGCTCTTCTCAGCTTTCATTCCTTTTTTTTCAAAATATTCATTCGCCTTTTTGCCGCATGAAACTATAATACCGGATTCATATATGCCGCTGAAAAAGGACATCAGCTCCGAGTTGAAGCTGCCGCACATTCCCTTGTTTGACGAGATAACAACAAAGCAACAAGGAGCATCCGGGTTACTGCATGAAAAAACCGCATCAAATTCACCTGAGTAGTTTTCATAAAGGTGAAGATATTCATCGGCGTACTTTTCGTATTCACCGTAAATTCCGCTAAGTTTTGAATACTTCACCGTAGATGCGGTTTTCATAGCGCGGGTGAGTTTTGTTGTGGAGCGGATAGTCTGCAATTTCTTTTTTAAACTCTGAACTGTTGCCATAATTATAACCTCTCGGCAAATTCACTGAGCGCTGCTTTAAGTGAATTTTTCAGTTCATCGTCAAATCTCTTTGCATTTTTTATTTTGTCTGTCAGTTCAGCTTTTTCCTGACGGAAATAGCTGTAAAGATTTTTTTCAAACTTCTCCATTTCTTCAGGAGAAATGCCATCAGCATATCCTTCGCTCACTGCAAAGATAAGAATCGCCTGCATACTGTCTTCAACAGGAACATATCTTGGCTGACGAAGAGCTTCTGTAAGAAGTCTGCCGGAAGCGAGTGTCTGCTTTGTTTCATCGTCAATATCCGATCCGAACTGCATAAACTCAGCAAGCTCCCTGTATTGGGCAAGGCGGGTGCGCAGAGAAGACGAAACCTTTTTCATGAAAGGTGTCTGTGCCGCACCGCCTACACGGGAAACGGAAAGACCGACGTTGACGGCAGGTCGCTGACCCTCGTTGAAAAGTTCAGCATCAAGAAAAATCTGACCATCAGTGATTGATATAACATTAGTGGGAATATATGCTGAGATATCACCTGCCAAAGTTTCTATTATGGGCAGTGCAGTAATTGAGCCGCCGCCGAGTTCATCAGACAGATGTGCAGCTCTTTCAAGAAGTCTTGAGTGAAGATAGAAAATATCACCGGGATAAGCCTCTCGGCCTGAAGGACGATGCAAAAGAAGGGAAAGTTCACGATAAGCCACAGCGTGCTTTGAAAGATCGTCATAAACAATAAGCACATCCTTGCCCGAATACATAAAATATTCAGCCATCGCAGAGCCTGAAAACGGTGCAATATACTGAAGTGCGGCAGAAGCAGAAGCAGGCACAGCAATAATGATGGTATATTCCATCGCACCGTGTGCTTCAAGTTTTTCTTTAATCTCTGCCACAAGGGTATCTTTCTGACCGATAGCAACATAAATGCAAACGGTATCCTTACCCTTCTGATTAATTATGGTGTCAATAGCAATAGCGGTTTTACCTGTTTGTCTGTCTCCTATAATAAGCTCTCTTTGTCCCTTACCAATAGGAACAAGAGCATCAATGGCTTTGATACCTGTATGAAGAGGTGAATTAACAGGTGCACGGTCAAGTATTCCCGGAGCCCTATATTCAATAGGACGGGTTTGCTTATAAGGAAGATAGCCCATGGCATCAATAGGATTACCTAAAGCATCAACAACTCTGCCTAAAAGACATTCACCTACGGGTACCGAGGCAATTCTACCCACTCGTCTTACACGGCTACCGCTTTCAATATGGGCAAACTCACCGAAAATAACACAGCCGATGCGGTTCTGCTGAATATCAAGCACCATGCCTCTTTCGCCGCATTCAAACTCAACAACCTCACCGTACATAATGTCGGCCAGACCGTCCATCCAACAGATACCATCGGAAACGGACATAACTCTGCCAAGCTGATATTGATGTATGTGAGGGTTAAAGATTTCTGCTTTTTCGATGAATTCCTGAATAAGATGGCCTACCGTATCGTCGTGCATAATAGGCTCACGGTTAAGCGTCTTTCCGAACTGATAAAGCTCTTCTGCAACAGTACCGTCATAAACGGTGTCACCTATTCTGAGACGGAGTCCCCCGATAAGCTCTTTATCTTCCAGCACCCATAAAGAGGTTTTTCCGCCAACCTCTTCGAGCATCTGAGTGGTAACCCTGTCAACATCTTCCACTATGTCCTTCTCCAGCGGATAAGCTGATGTAAGAGTCACATAAAGAACATCATGATGCTTAAGATAAGCCATATCGCCGGGAGTAAGGGTTATTCTTTTAAGAATTTCATCAACCACCTGCCTGTCCAGGTCTTTGATAGCATTCTGATATTTTTCGTATGAAAAAAGGTTAATTACATTCTCTTTCATAACAGAAAAAAGCTTCTTACGGGCATCCTGAATCATTTCACGATGAATTTCACTTTTCTCTCTTTCACCGAAAGCCTCAATTGAAGCTATTTTTTCCGCAACAAGGCTCTCGGCTTTAGCCACTTCCTCACTGAAATCAACATTAACAGCTTCCGCAGAAGGCTCAGCCAAAACAGGCATCAGCATTTTTTCAATTTCCTCTGCCCTGTCAAGCTCCTTGTTTATTTTTTCATATCTGCCGCCGAAAATCCGTTTTACTGTTTTTCTTCCCGCAAGAACAAGAATAGCAGCAAGTATTAAAAAGTTTATAATAACATATTGTATTTCCATAATATCATATCCTGTCGGAGATTATGTTTTTAGCAAAAATAGCAGCCGCTGTTTCCATTTTAGGAGCTACGGAATAAACTATTTCGTCATACTCACCCTTAACGCCGTTTCTGTATTCTTCAATATCGGAAAGGCATTTTCTTCGGGCAATTTCAATTTCCTTTTTTCCTTGGGACTGTATCTGCTGAACCCTTTCTTTTGCCTGAGTGATGCTTTCAGCCTCAGCACGTACCTTTTCTTCGGCAAGGCGTCTTTCGTTTTCTGCAGTTATGCTTTCTATATCTCTTAGTTTCTCATTGGCTTTTTGTACCTTTTCCCTACGGCTGTCAAGCATCTTAAGAACAGGCGTAAAAAGAAGATTTTTGAGTATAACCGTCAGAAGAAGAAAGCATATTACAGTCCACACAATAATTGATGGCTGTATATTCATAACCTACTCCTCAGATTTTTGAAATAAGCATAAATGCGATAAGAAGGCCGTAAATGGTGAGCGCTTCCATAAGAGCAAGAGAGATAATAAGTGTGGAACGGATATCCTTTGCAGCGTCAGGCTGACGTGCGATGCTTTCCATAGCAGCCTTTGCTGTTATGCCCTGACCGATTGAAGGGCCAAGGGTACTGATTGCGATTGCGATTGCTGCTGCGATTGCGATAATTGCTGAACTTGTCATTTTGAATTACTCCTTTAATTATAAATTTTAATCTTCAGTTACTTCTTCTAAATATATCGATACAAGCATAGTGAAAACCATTGCCTGTAAAGCACAGAATAAAAGGGAAAGCACCATCATAACAACAGGTGCACCTATGGGAAAGATGTGATAAAGCTCTTCCGTTACCATTTCCTCACCGAAAATGTTACCGTAAAGTCTCAGTGCAAGTGATGCCGGCTTAATGAACTCATCGAGCACAAGAAGCGGAAGCATAAAAAACATGGGCATCACAAAGCGCTTGAAATAATGCTTCTTATTATGGCGAAAACCTGAAATCTGCAAAAACAGAAATGTCAGTATGCCGAGACCCGCTGTAACAGAAAGCGACGCCGTCGGCGCCTTAACATAATCCGTAAGTCCCACACCGGGAATAAGGCCTGAATAGTTTGAGAAAATAATGAAAATGAAAAGAGAGGCAAGGAAGGTAAAATATTTTCTTGCTTTCTTTTTGCCGAGAATATCCGTAAAAAAATTATCAAGATATTCAACGCCGGTTTCAACTATATTCTGGAATTTGCCTGGTCGCTCCTTAAGATTAAGTTTAACAATAAAAGAAACAAGAGCGAGCACACCGAGAATTATCCACATTGTAACAACTTCACCTGTCACATCTAATACACCGAAGAGTTTAATGATTACCTCAGATTTTTCACCCATCGGTACCAGCCCCCTTTTCTTTTTTGTCACTCACTGCCGAACCGTTGATAACAAGCAACTTTTTTGTGAAGAAAAGCATCGGAACAGTCATACCGATAACAGCACCCACCAAAAGATAGATCGGATCTGCAAGTTGAGTTTTGGTACCGATAAGATAAACCAAAGCAAGAAATCCTACCTGCAGAATCTGCCTTCCCACAGTAACAAGCGAGTATTTTTCAGGAGCTTTTATGAGCATTTTTTTTGAAAAAAGGTAATTGACAAAAGCAATTCCCAGACCTAAAGCCATTGCTACCGCAGCTCCTATAATATTGTGATACATTTAATCACCAGCTTCTCACTATTTTTTAATGTTATTATAGCACTTTAATCTCTTTTTGCAATAGTCAATTTTTACTTTTTTGTAAGGTTGTTTTCAGCACTTTTTCGTCATTAGTTCTGCATAAATTAATCATTATGAACATTCTATAGCATTATTGTGAAAACCATGTGATAGGATAAATTTTTAATTTGGATGGGTACGCGAAGCATTGTATATCATCAAGCCGACAGTGATACACACCTACGGTGCGATGAGATACAACAACGTCAAGCCGTTGTTGATGATATGCACGCTGACGCGTGATAATATGCCATTGCTTTCGCAATGGATAAAAAAATTCCAAGTCCGAAGACTTGGAATTTTTGGCAGTACGTCTCATTTTAGAACCACCAATATTATATGTAATTATTATTTAAAACTCATCAAGTTTGGTCTATCCTGATATCAATAGATTTAATTATATGATTTTTTGCATATTCATACCCTGATGACTTGCGAATGTAGTCAAAAAAGTTTTCAGTGGTATCGTCACTCCATAAAGTATCCTGTAATTCACGGTTAATTTCATCAGGTGAAAACATCAAACTTACACGAAGTTGGTAATACTCACCTTCTCCATCCGGATATTGCCTTACCAAATCATAGTAAAACAACTCCTCGCCAGTAAAATCATAAACGCCATATTCAAGTAATAAAAGGTCTTCTTCTACAGGAGTTTTACACATTTGTTCAAAGACATTTATAATTTCATCTACTGTATTATCGGTAGAAATATTGTCTTTTAAAAAATTTAACAAAGACATACTATCCACCTCATTGTCTGATTTATTTACATTCAATGTTGTATTTTCATTTGAAATAATGTCATCATTCAAACTACAGCCTGAAAAAATAAAAATCAAAATTAAAGCCAGAACAACAGCAATTGATTTTTTCATACAATCACTCCTTATTTTTGATTATAATACAAACTTACAATAAAATCAAGGCTCGAAGCCTTGCAAAAAACTTCTTCACTCTTACTTCTTACTTATTACTTTCCAAAAAATCCTGAATGCATTTTAGTGAAGAGTGAAGAAGTAATAGGTAATAAGTAAAAATCCTGAACGCTGTCGCATTCAGGATTTTTTGGCAGTACTACCCAAATCTGAACCATTGTTTATTTCTGTTTAAATCTCCCACTCAGCAAGCCATTCTGCAAATTCTCTGTAAATAGCTTCCATTTCTTTTTCGTATGTATCAGCATTATTCATCTTATACTGACTTCTGCCATCACCAAATGAACCGCTGTATTCGGTAGTTGTTGCATATTCCTCTGCTTTGAGATCTGCAAATGCACGTTCTGCAAGTGATTTTGCCTTTTTGATATTCTCAACAAGAGTAATAAAATCTGTAGTGCTTACTTCTTCGATAGTTTTTATCATAGAATCAAAATAGCCTTCAGCATAGCCGTAATTAAACTGAGCCCCTTCAGTTTCGATGAAATTGATTGCATCGGTCGGGTACAGGTAGTCTTTGCCACCCTCAAATTCAGCAGTGTATGTGGGCCAAAAGCAAAGAAAGTTAATATATTCATACATATTATAAACATCACTTATTACTTCTGTAGAAGCGAGCTGCTGCCACAACTTCATCTTGTCAGACATTTCGCTTGTATCGACCTCAGTATAGGTTGCATCCTTGATTCTGTAACCGTATTCATAGCCGTATTCATCGGTATAGTCACCGAACTCAAGGGTACCCGTAACTTTTATAGCTCTGTCGGTAAACTCAAAAGAGTCACCGCTTTTAGCATAAACAGCCATTGTGTTTGAAAGTTGTGTTGTGTTTGGCACACAGAAAGGACAGCTCTGATAAGGCAGATTCATCAGATACATAAAACTGCCGTTAATCGGTGAAAGAGTTGACATATAGCCAATGATGTTTACCTGCTTACCGTCAAGCTTTTGCATAGCTTCAACACTGTTAGCCTGAGAGAAACTCAGGGTATTGCCCATAATTTCATCACCCCCGTTATCGTTACCGCAGGAAACAAACATGAACACAGCAAGACAGGAAACAAGAATTAATACGATTACTTTTTTCATTGCGAAACACCGTCCTTTTTAGACATATTCACCGTACAGATAACGGTTGGAAGCACACTTATGACAAATACAACAGCCATAATCATCAACTCAACGGGATAGATTTTTGCCGTATCAAGAACAATGCCCATTGAAGATACATAACCACCCATAAGCACAAGACAAAGCCTTGAAGCAGCAAAGGCGAGTATTGTAGAAATCAGACCGATGATGCCATTCTGAATGATGTA
>JAZNUW010000007.1:0-26590 GCA_045592465.1 Acutalibacteraceae bacterium
CGGTCTTTATAAGAATGTGCTTGGTGATTATGACATCAAGATGTTCAAGAGCGCAGTAAAATATTTTAAATAATCGTCAGAACAACTAAAGTTCTTTGATCACTTTCTTTCAAGAAAGTGATGCCTCCACGGCGAGTGGAATAAAAATGCAGCAGATATCAGAAAGGTATCTGCTGCTTATTTCGTTAAAATAAATTAAAAATTACGAAACTGTACTATATTTTTAAAAAAATATGAATTTTCTATTGACAAAAAAAGTTATTTTATATATAATGTAATCACTTAGAAGAGGAATCTTTTAGGAAATATTGAAGAAGGAGGACACTAACAATGAAGTTCAATACTGACAACATCAAAGATGCTATCATGGCAGTTCTTGAAGAAATCATCGCTTTTGTTAAGGCTATCCTTGGCAAAGAGTTAGAAGGTGAAGATTTCGCTGGTATCCTTTAATTCTCAAAACCGCTAAAAACAAAATTCTAACAAGGAGGACAAACTAATGTTCGATAAGATTAAGGATTTTCTTTTCGCAACAATCGATTCAGGTGAATTCGTAGTTGCTGATTTCCTTGCAGTTCTCAAGGACGTTCTTGCTGCTATCTTTGGCTTCATTAAGGAAGAAGAAGAAATCGCATAATTTAAGTTATTTGCAAATAGCTTAAGATGCCGACCCTTTTGGGTCGGCACTTTTTTTATATCAAAACAACTATGTTCATTTTATGAACTAATTTTGACTTTAATATTGACAAAGCCAAGAAGCAGATGTATAATCTCATTAACAGATAAAAAGTCTTTGTCTGAGAAAATAACAACGGAGGTAGTGTACAATGGATGCAAAGGCAATCGTAAAGGCTTTCCTTGATCTCTTCATGGATTTCCTCGCTCTTGTAGGCGTAGACGCAGAAGTTATCGCTGAAATCGAAGAAACACTTGCAAGCTTCGACAAATAATTAAACTAAAAATGAAAACCCACCTTTGAAGGTGGGTTTTTGTTTTTGCTCCCTCCGACACACTTCGTGTGCCACCTCCCTCTCACCGCAACTGCGTTGCTGAGGGAGGCAAGTTTAGGCTCCCCTCTTTGAGGGAGCTGTCACGCAGTGACTGAGGGAGTTTATTGTGCCCCTCTAAGGGAGCCGGATTTTATTAATCAAAAGAGTTAAGGAGGCAAAATTCACTCAAACACCTGTAAAGGTTTTCCGGTTCTTTCACTCACTATCTTATCAATTCGCATACAAACACCTTCAAAATTAGTGTTCACCTCATGGTTTGAAAAACGTATAACTTCAAGGCTGAATTCCTTTAGTATAGCTGTTCGCTCCTTATCGTATGCTTCACCCTGGTCGGTGTAATGCTGAGAGCCGTCAATTTCAACTATCAGTTTAGCCTCATGGCAATAAAAATCTGCTATAAATGATTTAATTGTTTTCTGTCTTTGAAATCTTATAGGATACTTACTAAGAAAATCATACCACAGATGCCTTTCTTGCAGTGTCATGTTTTTTCTTAGTTCTTTTGCAAAAGGGATAAGCTCCTGTTTATAAGGTAACGACATTTGCATTTCTCCTTTTTTGCTCCCTCCGACACACTTCGTGTGCCACCTCCCTCTCACCGCAACTGCGTTGCTGAGGGAGGCAAGTTCCGGCTCCCTCTTTGAGGGAGCTGTCACGCAGTGACTGAGGGAGTTTATTGTGCCCCTCTAAGGGAAGCCGGATTTTATTAATCAAGAAACACTTGCAAGCTTCGACAAATAATTAAACTAGAAATGAAAACCCACCTTTGAAGGTGGGTTTTTGTTTTTGCTCCCTCCGACACACTTCGTGTGCCACCTCCCTCTCGCCGCAACTGCGTTGCTGAGGGAGGCAAGTTATGGCTCCCTCTTTGAGGGAGCTGTCACGCAGTGACTGAGGAAATAAGCAATTCTACTTTTCAACAAAAGTAAACTTACGATCCGCTTGAGAAGCCACCGTCAACAACAATTGATGTGCCTGTGATATACTGCGCCATATCGCTGGCAAGGAAAAGCACTGAGCCTGCAACGTCCTCGGGCTGTGCAAGTCGGCGCATAGGTGTGCGCATATTCATATATGCCATCCACTTTTCGTTGGCAAGGTTGTCTTTAATAAGCGGTGTTTCAACAAAGCCCGGGCAGACACAGTTGACATTGATTCCGAAACGTGCCCATTCACAGGCAAGTGATTTTGTCATCTGCATAACGCCGCCCTTGCTGGCGCTGTAAGCTGCTGCTGAGGGAATGCCCATAATTCCACCCAGTGAGCACATATTGATAATTCTGCCGCTTTTTGCGGGAATCATAAAGGCATTTGCAATTGCCTGAGTAACAAAAAACTGGCTGTTAAGGTTGAGTGCAATTACTCTGTTCCAGTCTTCAGGCTTTTCATAAACACTATAGGATGAATGTGCCATGCCTGCGTTGTTCAGAAGGATATCCACCTTGCCTGTTGCAGCTTTGACGCCTTCAACCATTTTTTCAATGCCTTCAGCGGTGGTGATGTCTGACACAACAGGCACAACCTTTCCCACGTACTCTGCCGAAAGAAGGTCTGTCTGCTCTTTGAGCGAAGCCTCGTTGTAATCTGCCATATAAACATCTGCGCCACAGGAAAGAAATGCCTTGGCACTTTCAAGACCGATGCCGCTGGCAGCGCCTGTGATGAGCACAGATTTGCCTGTAAAATCAAGTTGGTAATTCATTTTCTATTCTCCTTATATTCAAGCTATATTTACGATTATAATAGTTTTTGCGGAAATTTGCAACACTCTGTAAAGATTATTTATATTTTCAGTTTTTATCTGATGTAAAGGCAGGTTCGGCGGCTCCACAAAAAAATCCCCGCGGCGGGGATTTTTTGAGCGACGGTAGTCGCTGCGCCGAAGCGAAGCTTCGGCTGTGGAGCCGCCTGCCCCCAATGTGGCACAAGCCATCAAAAAAGGAACCGTCTGCGCGGTTCCTTTTCTTATGTTATTTAATCTCTGCGGCCAATTCTTCGAAAGCGCTCATAATAGTTGAGGCTGTCTTTTCGCCGAGTGAAAGTGTTTCGTGATAGTGGCCGAATGCAAGGCACATGCAGTAATCGTTATCAGGCACGATATAACCGATAGCATCATTTGCAAGACCGAAAACAACTGTTTCTTCACCGAAGATTTCAGTTATTGTTTTGCCTGTGAATGCCTCACCGTTGATGCTGTTTTCAGCTGTAAGTGAGGTGCCGCCGTTCCAGAGGTCTGCACAGAATTCACCGGGTACAAAAGCTATCTGCATGCTGTTGCCGATTTCCATATAACCGATTTCAGTTGTAACCTTGTAATCTCTCTTGATAAGGCCTGAGCACTTGATTGTGTAGTTAACAACACCAAGCTTACCTGCAGCCTTGATAACAGGGTTAGTTACGGGAATTTCAACTGTCTTGAGCTTGAGGTTGAGAATAGGCTCAACTGTTTCTTCCTTTACAGGTACCCAGCCCTCATACCAGGGTGTGTAATTGTGACCTGCTGTCTGTTCCTCAGTGAAATTGAGGCTCATGAGATATTCGTCAGCCTTGATTTCCTCTTCGGTCTTTGTCATACCGAGAACCATCTTACCGATTTCAGTGCCGTAGTTATCTGCAGTGTCAACACGTCTGGGGGCGTCAACATCAATGCCGCCGATATAGATGCCTGCAATTGCACCGTTGAAGAACATGAAGTCATAGCCTGCACCGTTGAGTGCCTGACCGATGTAATAGATGTAGTCACCTGATACGCCATGGCCCTTTACGGGGTCGCTGTCTGTTGCAAGACCCACAACGTCGGGATGTGAAGACATATTAAGAATGATTGTGGGACGTGATGATTTATTTGCAGGATAGAAGGCAAGTCTTCTGAGCGATGTGTCAAGACCGTCTGCTGAAGGTCTGTTTTTGTTGTTGAAATACTTAGCGCCGATATCCTTCTGAGCATAAGTCATCATACCTGCTTCCATATTGTCAACAGCTGATTTGATAGCAGAGGCAACAGTGTTATAAAGGAAATCCATATATTCGGGGTCGGTGCCCTGCTCTGTTTCGCCTATGCGTGTGAAAGCACTGAAGATATTCTTGGGCCACTTGCGGAAGATTTCTGTCCACAGACCCTGAGTGTCAATGCCTGAGTGAGTATGTGTTGAGAAAATATTGATTGAGTTGATGTTGTTCTTCTGAGCAAACTCGCTGAGCATAGCTCTGATAATTCTTGCATCACCGTTAGCAATACCTATTGAGTCAATTGTTGCAAAAACTGATGTGCCTCTGCCTGAGCCGTCATCCATAGCGATAACGCGGACCTTCATATCATCGAGAATTTCGCGTACGTCATTTGTGAAGAGATTCTGCTCACTGATGAAACCGCCAAGATAAAGGTCGTACTTTTCATCCTGCCAGTCTTCAGGCACAAGGCTTGCCTCTGCCTGACCGAGTGACCATGTTGCGCCGGGCTTTGCTTCTGAAATGAATTCACCTGTGCCCTCATAGAAGTTGTCGTAATAATACTCATCTTCTTCAACGAACTTGTCATTTTCACCCATAAAAGCATTGAGCACTGTCACAAGACCGGTGAAAACTGTGCCCAGAGCCTTGCCGAGAAACTTGGTTGCAGGCTCGCTTGCTGACTCAAAGTCGAGTGCTGAAGCTGAGAGTGTGGTTGATGAGAAGAGCATCACAATTGCAAGAATCAATGCAATAGCTTTCTTTTTCATTTTGTTTTTCCTCCTTACAGTTCTGCTTCATATAAAAAACAAAAACCGTTTAATATGTCTTCATAATAATGACATATTTGCACGGTTTTATATTTCTATGTTAGAATTATGCTTCGATTTTATAAAATTTTAACTGATTATTATCATTCTCACATCCATAAGCCCCGCAGGATAGGTTTCCTGCACAAGCTCACTGCAGATTATGCTTACGGTTTTCCCCTTGAGGGCGTCTGCAGAATAATCCACAACAAAGGCGCCGTTTTCCACTACAGCTATGCTGTCAGAATATCCGAAAGAGAATTTGTTGCTGATGCTGCTGTCGCCGCTCTCAAGAATGATAAGACTGCCGCTGACCTTAGTTATTTTGCCCCTGAGCATCATTTCGCCTTCGTGAAGCTCCACATCGGGCACATTATTATTTTTTGCGCAGGCACCAAAGCTTATGAGTAAAAGCAGTGCCAAAGCAATTGCAATAATTTTCTTCATTCAAATCACCTCTGACATAATAGATGAATTTTCTGTCGGTTTTGTTGCATAAATCTGAATTTTTTTCCTGCAGCAAATTAAAGGGTATGGCAAAGTACAAAAAAACGCAAAAACTGCAAAATAAATGAGCAAAAAGCACTTGAAATAAAAACAATATTATTGTATACTAACAGAGTATATGTAAAGTGGGGTCAGTGCCTCACTCAATCTGAAAAAACACGGAGGTATCACCGATGGCAGAAATCGAAAAGAGTAACAGTTTTATCGCTATGGAACATGAGATTCTCAAGTTCTGGGAAGATAACAGCTGCTATGAAAAGCGTAAAGAAAAAAATCAGGGCAAGGAGCGTTTCCGCTTCATTGACGGCCCTATTACAGCTAACAACCCAATGGGCATCCACCACGCATGGGGTCGTACCCTTAAAGATACTTTCATAAGATACAAGGCTATGAACGGCTACGATTGCCGTTGTCAGAACGGCTTTGACTCACAGGGCCTGTGGGTTGAGGTCGGCGTTGAAAGAGACCTTGGCTTTGAAAGCAAAAAGGATATCGAGGATTACGGCATCGACAAATTCACAAGAAAGTGTGTTGACAGAGTCAAGCAGTATTCAGGCGTTATCACTGAGCAGTCAAAGAGACTCGGTCAGTGGATGCAGTGGGATAACTCCTATTACACCAACACCGACAAAAACATCACCAGCATCTGGCACTTTCTCAAGTCCTGGGACGATAACGGCTGGATCAGAAGAGAATATAAGCCTATGCCCTGGTGCCCCCGTTGCGGCACATCACTTTCAGAGCATGAAATGACAGGCTCATATAAAACAGTTACTCATAACTCAGTTTTCTTCAAGCTCCCCGTTGAAGGTCTTGACAGCAAAATCATTGTCTGGACAACTACCCCCTGGACACTTTCTTCAAACGTAGCTCTTGCAGTTAACCCCGAAATCGACTATGTTGAGGTTAAGGTTAAGAGCGATGAGCAGACACTTATTCTTGCAAAGAATGCAATCAAATATCTTGGTGACGATAAGCTTGAAGTGCTTCGCATGTTCAAGGGTGACGAGCTCGTAGGCAGAAAGTTTGAAACCTGCTTCCCCGAGCTTGAAGCACAGCAGGGCTTCGAGCATAAAATCGTAGCATGGGAAGATGTTGACGCTGAAGAAGGTACAGGCGTTGTTCACATCGCTCCCGGTTGCGGTGCAGAAGATAACGAGCTTGGCAAGAGACTCGGTCTTCCCGAAATTATGCCCGTTGACGATATGGGTATCTTCCTCAAGGGCTTCGGCTTCTTCTCAGGCAAAAACAGCAAGACAATTGCTGAGGAAGTTTTTGAAGAGCTTAAGAAGAGAAACAAGCTTTACCTCATCAAACCTCACGAGCACAGCTACCCTGTATGCTGGAGATGTAAGGAAGAGCTTATCTACCGTCTTGTTCCCTCATGGTTTATTGCAACTGAGGAACTCAAGCCCCGCCTTATCAGAAATGCCCTCAGCGTTAAGTGGGAGCCCGAATCAAACGGCAAGAGAATGATCGACTGGCTCAACAACATGGGCAACTGGAATATCTCACGTAAACGTTACTACGGCATGCCCTTGCCCTTCTATGTATGTGAGGATTGCGGCAACGTTCACGTTGTCGGCTCAATTGACGAGCTTAAGGAAATGGCTGTTGACCCCGCAAAGGTTGATGCTCTGCCCGAGCTTCACAGACCCTGGATCGACGAAGTTGAAATCAAGTGTCCCAAGTGCGGCAAGGCTACAAAGCGTATCACTGACGTTGGTGACGTTTGGCTTGACGCAGGTATCGTTCCCTTCTCAACAACAGGCTACTTTGACGATAAAGAAGAATGGCGCAAGAACTTCCCTGCTGAATGGGTTGTTGAAATGCGCGAGCAGGTACGTCTCTGGTTCTATTCACTTCTGTTTATGAGCACCGTTCTCGAAGACAGAGCTCCCTATGAGAGAGTACTTTGCCACTCAAGTGTTATTCAGGAAAACGGTCAGAAGTTCTCCAAGACAGGCTATATGATCCGCTTCGACGAAGCTGCTGAAATCATCGGTGCTGACACCGTACGTTATCTCTATGCAGGTGCTCCTGTAGCAAACGACGTTCGTTTCGGCTTCAACCTCGGTGACGAAGCAAGAAGAAAGCTTCTCTCATTCTGGAACATTTACACCTTCTTTGAGACCTATGCAAAGATTGATAAGCCTAACTTCGAAGGCTACACACCTGATAAGAATGCTATGACAGTTACTGACAAGTGGCTTGTTATCAGAACAAATGACTTCATCAAGAAGGCAACTGCTCAGATGGAGGATTACAAGGCTTATAACGTTATCAAGGAATTTGAAATCTTTGTTGACGATATTTCTAACTGGTATATCAGAACAAACCGTCGTCGTTTCTGGAAAACAGGCGACGAAAGCGACAAGATGATCGCTTACTGGACTCTTTACAATGCACTTATTGCCTGCGTAAAGGTTATGGCTCCCATCACTCCCTTTATGACAGAAAGCATCTGGCAGAATCTTATCCGCCGCGTAATGCCCGGTGTTGAGCTTTCAGTTCACCTGAGCGACTGGCCCACAGTTCTCGAGGACTTCGAGGATGACGGCATCATTGAGCAGACAGCATTTGCACGTGAAATTATTGCAGTGGCTATGAGACTTCGTAACGAGCATCAGATCAAGGTTCGTCAGCCTCTTTCAAAGCTCTTTGTGTGCTGCGATGAAGCTAAGAGTGCTCAGATCAGGATTTATGAAAAGAATATTCTTGACGAGCTTAACATCAAGACTCTGGAATATATCACAGATAAGGCTGTGCTTGAAGACAACTATCTGATGGTTAACTTCAAGGTTGCCGGTGCCGTGCTCAAGCAGAATGTCAACAAGATGAAGCAGGCTCTTGAAGCTGCTACTGCTGAAGAAATGGCTGAATACACCGCTAAGGTCAAGGCAGGCGAAGCAGTGCTTGTTAAGGGCTTCGATGAAGCTTATGACGGCTCAATCTTCACTGTTATGTCAAAGACTAAGGAAGGCATTGTTTCAGCCGAATGTCAGGCAGACACAGTTATCGCTCTTGATGTTGTGCTCACAGACGAGCTTGTTAAGGAAGGTACTCTTCGTGATATCATCCGTCAGTGTCAGCTTATCCGCAAGGAAGCAGGCTATGAGGTTGAGCAGAGAGTTGTTATGGCTATTTCATCAGACAGCGACTTCATCATCTCCTGCCTCAACGAAAACAAGGACTATATGAAAGAGGAGCTCCTTGCTGATGACATTATCATCGGTGGCACAATTGAAGCTGACCTCACAAAGACAGTTTCAGCTGCAGACAGTGATGTTACTCTCTCAGTTAAAAAGGCATAAATAAAACCTTATTCAGCCCACAGTTTTATCTGTGGGTTGATGTAAATTGAAAGGGCTTTTCCTATACTATTATATATATGTATTTTTGTCCCTTAAAAAAGTGAAAAATCCTATACTATTATATATATGTTTTTCACAGCATTTCAGAAAGGATTTTAAAGCTATGGCTAACGATAAAAAAATGGTCGAAGATATCACCTCCATGGAAGAAGATTTTGCCAAGTGGTATACTGATATCTGTAAAAAGGCCGAACTGGTTGAATACACAAGCGTAAAGGGCTGCATGGTTATACGCCCCTATGGCTATGCAATATGGGAAAACATTCAGAGAATCCTTGACGGTATGTTCAAGGCAACAGGTCACGAAAATGTTTGCATGCCTATGTTTATCCCCGAAAGCCTTCTTCAGAAGGAAAAGGATCACGTTGAAGGCTTTGCTCCCGAGGTTGCATGGGTAACACACGGCGGCAGCGAAAAGCTTGAAGAAAAGCTCTGCGTTCGCCCCACATCAGAAACTCTCTTCTGTGAGCACTATGCAAACATCATCCACTCACACAGAGATCTTCCCAAGCTCTATAATCAGTGGGTCAGCGTTGTTCGTTGGGAAAAGACAACACGTCCCTTCCTTCGCTCAAGAGAATTCCTCTGGCAGGAAGGCCACACAATTCACGCAACAGCAGAAGAAGCTATTATCGAAACAGAAAAGATGCTGGGTGTTTATGCAGATTTCTGTGAGCAGTACCTTGCCATTCCCGTTGTAAAGGGCAAGAAAACTGAAAGCGATAAGTTCGCAGGTGCAGTTTCAACCTATGCTATTGAAGCTCTTATGCACGACGGCAAGGCTCTTCAGGCAGGCACATCACACTATTTCGGCGACGGCTTTGCAAAGGCATTCGGAATTCAGTATCAGAGCAAAGAAAACAAGCTTGAATATCCCCACCAGACATCATGGGGCATGACAACAAGACTCATCGGTGCCATCATTATGACACACGGCGATGACAACGGTCTTGTTCTCCCCCCTGCAGTGGCACCTATCCAGGCAGTTATTATTCCCGTTGCACAGCATAAGCCGGGCGTACTTGAAAAGGCTGCTGAGCTCAAGGCTGAGCTTGAAAGCGCAGGCATCCGCGTGAAGGTTGATGACAGCAACAACTCCGCAGGCTGGAAGTATTCAGAATATGAAATGAAGGGTGTGCCCGTACGTATTGAAGTAGGCCCCCGCGATATTGAAAACGGTGAATGTGTGCTCGTTACACGTCACAACAGAGAAAAGAGCGTTGCTAAGCTGGAAGGACTTGCAGAAACTGTTGCTGCTAAGCTTCAGGAGGTAAGAGACGGCATTTATAACAAGGCTCTTGAAAACAGAGAAAACAGAACCTACGCATGCACAACTCTTGATGAAATCACTGCTGCTCTTAACGAGAAGGGCGACGGCTTTATTAAGGCTATGTGGTGCGGAAGTGAAGAATGTGAAGACAAAGTCAAGGAAATCACAGGCGTTGGCTCACGTTGTATGCCTCTGAATCAGGAAGAAATTTCTGATAAATGCGTTTGCTGCGGCAAAAAAGCAGAGCATTTAGTTTACTGGGGTAAAGCATATTAAGCGAAATTTACAAAAAAGCTCTTAGTATTGTATAAAAACTACAATACTAGGAGTTTTCTTTTGTGTAAAATAGCCTAAAAACCCACAAATTTGGCTTTTTTTGGCTTTTTGTATGTTTTCACTAAATACAAAGCTTGAAAAGCGATTTTTTATAAACATTTACCTAAAAATCGACCTTTTATTTCTATTTTCGCATTATCAAAAAGTGCTCAAATCCTTTCAAAAATGCATAAAACTTGACAATTTTGTCATAAATAGATATAATACCCGATGTTGCCGATATGAAATGAGTAAATAAGGCGTTCCCACCATATATAGTAAAAGTGGAAGCCTTAAAGCCCGTTGACGACGATATGACATACATCTGCAAGGTCAGAGACCGTGCGTAACACCCATGTAACCCTATATTTTGTGTAAAGAAAAAACTAAGAAAGAAAGAGTATTGTGTTACGATGACAGGTCTATGCAAATATAAAGTGTGTGTCCTTCTTTCTTTATCAAAGTTGTCGCGTGCTAATGTCGAAAAGTATTATGAGTAAAACGAGAAACGCTCATAATCCGGCTCATTCAATTTTCCACGCTTTTCGACAAAGAAAATATCAGAGGTGATACAAATATGAAAAAGGCCTTAATAAAAGTTGTTCTTTCAGCAATGACTCTTGTTACCCTGCTCACAGTTATACCACTCTCCGCTAACGCAGCAAGTACCAGCAACAAAACAGAAGTTTTCTCGTATCTCACAAAAGAACTTGGATTCAACTCAGCAGCAGCATGCGGCATTATGGCAAACATCGAAAAAGAATCCAACTTCAAACCCGGCACAATTATCAGAGACAGTAACGGTCTTCAGTCAGGCGGACTTTGCATGTGGAACGGTTCACGTCTGAGAAATCTTAAAAATTACTGCAGCAAAAAAGGTTTAAATTACCTTTCAGTTGACGGTCAGCTCAGCTTCCTCGAGCACGAGCTTAAATCTTCAACCTATAATCACATTTATAAGTATCTTAAAAATGTTCCCAACTCATCAGGCGGTGCTTATGATGCTGCATATTATTGGTGTTATTATTTTGAGATTCCCGCAAACAGAAATCTCAGAGCCAAACAAAGAGGTTCAGCTGCTTCAAACAGCTATTGGAAAACCTATGGCAATAAGACCATAACAAAGCCTGAACTCAGTTTCTCAAAAGATAAAACAGCTTACGGTCTTGATTCAAGCATCACCCTGAAATGGACTTCAGGCGGTAAGAACGCAGACACCTATAAAATATATGTGGCTGAAAAGAATCAGAAAACCGGCAAGTACAATTGGGAAAACTCAAAGATTTACACAACAACATCACTCAGCAAGAAAATCAGCACAAACTATCTCGGTGAAGGCTCCTACAGCGTTTTTGTCAAGGCTGTCAACAACGCAACAGGAAATTACAAAAACAGTAATTACCTCACATTCACCATCGGTTGTCTGAAACACGATTTCACAACTAAGGTCACAGAAAAGCCCACTCTGACAAAGACAGGCACATCAACTCTCACATGCAAGATCTGTGACTATAAAACAACCAAGGAAATCGAAAAGGTTAATCACGAAACTATCGGTGATTACAAAATGACCGCACCCACCTCAGTGGCAGATTCAAGAGAGGCAAACTCCATAACTCTCAGCTGGACTGCTTACGACGGAGCTGAAGGCTACTGCATCTATATCCGTCAGAATAACAAATGGGTTAAGGTCGGTACCACTGACAAAACCGAATTCACTGTTGAAAATCTTCCCGCCGGAACAGAGTGCAAGTTCGCTCTTAAGGCATATATCACTCACGAGGAAAAGATCTATGCAACAGCCTACAGCAAATCTTATGTTATCTCAACAGAAACAGATGCTCCCAAGCTTCTTTATGTTGTAAGCAAGGATCCCGGCGTTGCAAAGCTCAGATGGTTAAAAGAAGATAAGGCTACAGGCTACACAGTTTATGTTTCCGAAGACGGTAACACATGGGAAAAGGTTTCAACTATCAAGGATAATGAAACCTGCAGCAAATCCCTTGAAAACCTTGAAGACGGCAAAACTTATTTCTTTAAGGTTCACACCTATATCAAAACAGACAATTACACTGTTTACAGTGCCGCGTCAAACAAATTAAGCATTACTGTTAAAGGCGAAGTTAAAGCGGAGGCTGTCTGAGGTTTTCACTCAGATTAACAAAAGCATAAAACCAAGAAAAGGGTACGGCTCACACGCCGCACCCTTTATTTTTGCTTATTTTGACCTATAAGAGCTTTTCGTTCTTTCACAAGGTAACTCCCATTATTTTTATCTAAAGTTAAAAATACAGGCAATTTCAAAAGAAATTGCCTGTATCCTGTTTTATGCCTCGTGTTTATTGATTTTGAATATGTCTATGCAGCCTACGGGACAAGCCTTGTGGCATTCACCGCATCCGATGCATTTGCTGTAATCAACCTTTGCACAGAAGTTCTCAACTGTTACTGCACCCTCGGGACAAGCCTTGACACACTTCATGCAGCCGATACATCCGGCCTTGCACTGTTTTCGTGTCTGAGCGCCCTTTTCATGGTTTTTGCAAAGCACGGCAGCTTTTGCAACATCAAGGGGGAACAGGTCAATAAGCTGTCTTGGGCAGGTTTTAATGCACATCTTGCAGGCCTTGCACTTATCGGGATTGATTCTTGCAACGCCGTCGCAGATGAAGATAGCTTCATAGGGGCAGACCTCAACGCAGTCGCCAAAGCCGATGCAGCCGTGAACGCAATTTTTGGGGCCGCCAAAAAGCTGAGTGGCAATTTTGCATGACTTAACGCCGCTGTACTCCAGCTTTTCTTCAACATTCATATTATTGCCCTGACACATAACTGCTGCTACCTGAGGTATTACCTCACCGGCTGAAAGGCCGAGAATGCCTGCGATAGCCTGAGCCGCATCATTACCGCCGGGTGTGCAGAGATTGCACTCTGTTGTTTCACCCTTTGCAAGAGCACCTGCATAACCGTCACAGCCTGTATAGCCACATGCACCGCAGTTTGCACCGGGAAGGCACTCACGCACCTTAACCTCTGTTTCGTCAACAGGTACGGCAAAAACCTGAGAGGCAAATGCAAGACCTAAGCCTGCAATAAGACCGATAGCTGCAACAATAACTACTGCTATAATAATTGAACTCATCTTATTGCCTCCTTAACCGAAAATATTTTCAACGATGCCCGTAAAGCCCAGGAAGGATACGGAAACGAGTGAAGCTGCCACAAGTGTGATGGGAAGACCCTGCATAAACTTGGGCACCTCGCAGGAATCAAGTCTTTCTCTGACGCCTGCAAACATAACCATTGCAAGCATAAAGCCGAGACCTGCACCAACTGAGTTGAACATTGACTGAGCAAAGTTATAACCGCTGTCTACATTGAGGATAACAACACCGAGAACTGCACAGTTTGTTGTGATAAGAGGAAGATAGATGCCAAGAGCATTATAAAGTGCAGGCATATACTTCTTGAGGATGATTTCAACAAGCTGAACAAGTGCTGCAATAACCAGAATGAAGACGATAGTCTGAAGATATTCGAGATCTAATTTAACAAGCAGGAACTTGTTGATAGGATAAGTTACTGCAGTGGCAAGCGCCATAACGAAGATAACTGCAGCGCTCATACCCACTGCCGTGTTGAGCTTCTTCGAAACACCAAGGAAGGGGCAGATGCCAAGGAACTTTGCAAGAACGAAGTTCTGAGTGAGGATAGCTGTCAGAAGAATTGAAACGAGTTCTTTTGTCATGACTCAGCCACCTCCTTCTTATTGAGTGCACAGCTCTGTGCCATGGGACAAGCCTCACAGCCACGAAGCTCTGCTCTCTTTTTGCCCTTCTTTTCGGCAAGTCTGTTAACTGCTGCCATAAGCACGCCGAAAACAAAGAATCCGCCGGGAGGAAGGATAAATATAAGCATGGGATTTTCTGAAAGGAAGGGAACACTGTTTCCAAGGAATGCGCCTGCACCGAAAATTTCACGCACAGCACCCATAAGGAAGAGTGCGGCAGTGAAGCCGATGCCCATTCCGAGACCGTCAACTGCTGAAGCGAGAACGGGATTCTTGCTTGCGAAGGCCTCAGCTCTGCCGAGGATGATGCAGTTAACAACTATAAGGGGAAGATAAACGCCAAGCTGTTCGTCAAGTGAGGGCAGGAAGGCTTTGACAATCATCTGCACTATTGTAACGAAGGAAGCGATGATAACGATGTACGCGGGAATTCTTACCTTATCGGGTATAACCTTGCGAAGCGCTGAAATAACCACGTTTGAGCAGATAAGAACTACTGATGCAGCAAGACCCATACCGATTGCACTTTCAACTGAGGTTGTTGTTGCAAGAGTGGGACAGGTGCCGAGAACAAGACGAAGAACAGGGTTTTCAGCTATAATACCCTTGGTCAGCTCTTTGCCTAAAGATTTCTTTTCAGCCATTATTTCGCACCTCCCATAATTTCCTGATATGCGGCAGTTACTGCATTGACTGCACCTGTCACTGCCTTTGATGTTATTGTTGCGGCGGTTATCGCCTGAACATTCTGACCGTCATTTGAGTTTTTATCAACTGTCAGCTGACCTGATTTGCCGATGAAACGGTTTTTGAAATCAGGCTTGACAGCATTTGCACCAAGACCCGGTGTTTCACCGTGTGAGAGAATTTCCACACCTGTGATTGCACCGTTCATATCGATGCCTACCATTACATTTACTGTGCCGCCGTAGCCCTTTGCGCCTGCAGTGAAAACATATCCAACCTCTGCACCGTTTTCGTCAGTACCCACACAGTAGGTAAGACCGTTGTCAAGAGCTGTCACTTCGCCGTACTCTTTGCCTTCGGGAAGCACCAGCATACGGCTTGCCTTTTCGGTTTCCACTGCATTGAGTGCTATCTTTTCTTTTGTTATGGTGTTTGTGCCTGCAAGAAGAGCAGTGGCAACAAGACAGATAACAAGAAGCGCAACAGTGGGGATAAGGATTTCTTTAAGGTTTAACTTTTTCATGCCTTAGCCTCCCCCTTTGCCTTTTTTTCTTTAACTTCACCGAATGCCTTGGGAGTTGTCATATGCTCGATATGAGGAACAAGGATATTCATAAGAATAATTGAGAAGGAAACACCCTCGGGCAGTGAGCCGAAAAGTCTGATAACAGATGTGATAAGACCGCAGCCGATGCCGAAGATAATCTTGCCCTTCTTATTGATGGGTGAGGTGGAGTAGTCTGTTGCCATAAAGAATGCACCCAGCATAAGGCCACCGCCTAAAAGCTGATATGCCACAAACTCAAGATTGAATGAGCCAGCAAGAAGCATCACAACTGCAACAGTACCGATAAAGGTGAAAGGAATTATAGGTGAAATAACCTTTCTTGCCATAAGGTAAAGTCCGCCGAGAATAAGTGCAACTGAGCAGATTTCACCCATTGAGCCACCGTGGCTGCCTATAAGCATTTCTGTCAGTGAAGGAAGTGCATCGCTCACTGCAGAAACATCACCGCCCTGAACATTTGAAAGCACTGCCATGGGTGTTGCAGAGGTCACTGCATCGGGATGCCATGCACTCTGGAAGGGGGCAATCCACTTTGCCATAGCTGTGGGGAATGAGGTCATAAGAATAATTCGCGCTGTCATTGCAGGGTTAACAAAGTTCTGACCGATGCCGCCGAACATCTGCTTAACAACCACAATAGCAACAAGACAACCGATAACTGCCATCCATAAAGGAATTGAAGCAGGAAGGTTGAATGCGAGGATAATACCTGTTACCACTGCACTCAGGTCACTTATGGTGTTATGTCTTTTCATCACCTTTCTTGAAAGTGATTCGAAGATAACGCATGCGCACACACAAACTGTTGTGAGCACAAGTGCTCTTAAGCCGAAATAGACTATGCTCATAATAAGAGCAGGAATAAGAGCAATTATAACATCAAGCATAATGCCCGGTGTTGTCTGACTTGAACGCACATGAGGTGATGCGCTTACAACTAATTTCTTTGCCATTATTTTGCACTCTCCTCTCTGAGCACCTGCTTGGCAAGTCTCATATACTGAACAAGAGGTCTGCCTGCAGGGCATGCATATGCGCATGAGCCGCATTCCATGCAAACCATTGTGTTTGAGCTCTTAAGCTTATCAGCATCCTTTATTCTTGCAAAACGCTCAATAAGAGTAGGCATAAGGCTCATGGGACAAACGTCAACGCATTTGCCGCAGCGGATGCAGTCTCTCTCTTTTTTAAGGGAGGCATTCTTTTCATCGAAAGCAAGAAGAGCATTGTTCTGCTTGCAGATGGGAGCCTCTATATCACAGATTGCAATACCCATCATCGGGCCGCCTGAAATAATTTTTCTGGGCTCTGTTTTGAAGCCGCCGCAATAGTCAATAATATCTGAGAAGCTTGTGCCGATAGGTACTCTGAGGTTTTTAGGCTCTCTGACAGCACCGCCGTCAACAGTGATTGAACGGCTGACAAGAGGCTTACCTGTTTCAGCATATCTGCCTATGAAAGCAACTGAAGCCACGTTTATAACAACACAGCCCACATCTGAGGGCAGCTTTCCGGGAGGAATCTTTCTGCCTGTTGCGGAAAGCACCATCATCTTTTCAGCACCCTGAGGATATCTGGAACGAAGAGTCATAAGCTTGATTCTGTCGTCTGCCTCGTTATCTCTGTCAGCAATTTCCTTCATTATTTCGAATGCCTTGGGCTTATTGTCTTCAATTGCAATAACAATCTGCTTGAAGCCGAGAATATCGCGGAGAAGCTCAACACCCTTAAGCACATTTTCTGCATTTTCAATGCACTCACGGTAGTCAACGGTAATGTAAGGCTCACATTCAGCCGCATTGACAATAAGAGTGTCAACATTATCGGGAAGCTTCATCTTGACATGTGTGGGGAAGCCTGCACCGCCAAGACCTACAAGACCTGATTCTCTCACAGCATCGCAAAGCTCCTGCTTGTTTGTTATAACAGGAGGCTTAATGCCCTCATATTCTCTCATCTCACCGTCACTCTCAATTGTGACGCCCTTGGTTATTATACCGTTAGCAAGCTTGATATCGCCCACTGCGGTGACTGTTCCCGAAATTGTTGCATGAATAGGCGCAGAAACATACTTGTCACTGTCACCGATTTTCTGACCGACGGCAACTGTGTCACCCACCTTTACAAGCGGAGTACACGGTACACCGATATGCTGCTGCATTGAAAGCACAACCTTTTCAGGTATGGGCATTCTTTCAACAGGCTTTTCAGCAGTGTTTTTGTTGTGTGATACACTTACACCGCCGCGGCCGCGTTTGACGGCATTGAGCACACCGTCAACTTTTTTGCTCATATTTTCAACCCCTTTATTTTAGCTGACCTTTCCGGTCGCTGTTTTTTCATATTTAAGACTGTCAAGCTTTCTCAGACGCGGCATAAGAAGCAAGAGCATGCTTCCCGTAACTGCACCCGTAATAAGAGAAAAAATCAACAGATACTTAGCGTAATTAAAAATTGCAAAGGTACCCGACATAACTGCAGCACCGAAGAGCTGACCCATATTGTGCATAAGGGCACCTATAATTCCTATGCCGAGGAAAGAGAAAACTTTACTGCCGTGCCTGATTAAAAGGCTTACGGCAAGGGTACTGAGTAATCCTCCGCAAAGGCTCATAAAAGCTCCGGAGGCGCCTCTTGTTATAAAGGTAAAAAGCACCTTGAGCATTGTTATATACATAGCACCGCCAAGTCCGCAGGTGCCTGCAATATACATAGTTACAATATTTGAAAGACCCGGCTTTGCACCCACGGGCAAAAAGGGAATATCAGGCACAAGTGTGCTTTCAAGAAAGGAAAGCACCAATGCCACTGCACCAAACATGGAAAGAAAGGTTATTTTGTTTATCTTCATCTTTCTCACCCTTCTCAGTATGTTATGGCATCTATATTCCTGCGCTGAGTGCCCCGCAGAATAACAACAACCTTTTCAGGCACACAGGCCATGGTGTCACCCTGCTTTGAGAGCTTGCCTCTTTTAACGCAGAGCTTGTCACTGCAATCAGAATAAACAAAGCTCACTCCATCTTTTTCTATAAGCAGCTGACAATAATTTTCTGTTAAGGTGTAGCTTTCTTCCACTTCATTCAAAGCTATAGTGTGAAGCTTTTCTCCGTCAACATAGATTTCGGCCGTCAGCTCCTCACTGACACCGAAGAAAGAAAAAGCAAAGAGCACTGCACTGATGAATAAAACCGAAACAACAAGAATGATATCGCCTTTGGTTATTCCTTTTTTTATCTGATTATCAATAATACTCAAATTCAAGATCTCCCACTATAAAGCTGTTGTTGTCATAGTCAACGAAAATAGCCGAAGCTCCGTATTTTTCTAAAAGCGGCAGACTCTTTTCATAGCCGAGAATGAAACAGGCCGTTGAAAGCGCATCGGAAAGAAGTCCGCTGTCACACACAACCGTAACACTTCTCAGTCCGCTTTCGGCAGGGTACCCTGTGGTGGCATCAACAATGTGATGATAACGCTTGCCGTCTTTTTCGAAATATCTTTCATAGTCGCCTGAAGTTGAAACAAAGCCCTCATCCAGAGAAAGAATGCCGAGATAGTCATTATCCGTATGCTTGACGGCGATCTTCCATTTGTCGCCCTTTTTGTTATAATCACCGTAGGCAACTATGCTCCCGCCTACACTGACAACGGCACCCTTGATGTCACTTGCCTTGAGATAAGTCATAACATTGTCGCAGGCTGCACCCTTGCCCACAGCGCCAAGGTCAATTTCTGCATCAGCGCCAAGGGCTATGCTGTTGCCGTTTATTACAATGGTGCTATAGTCAACCTTTGTCAGTGCACTTTCAATTTCAGCCCCGGCAGGAATTCTTTCACCCTCTTCACCGATGCTCCAGAGCTTGACAACAGGCAAAGCGGTTATATCAAAAACACCTTCGCTGTCTTCACTCACCTCAATGCACTTTTTGACAATTGCAGCAATACCCGCTGATTCAACTGTTTTTTCAGAGTTGAGCTCTGCCACTGCAGACTCACCGTTGCGCCATGAGATTTCCTCGTCAAGGCCGTTTATGAGCGCATTGATTTTTTCTATATGCTTAGCAGCATTGTCACCGTAAACCTTCTGGGAAATTATGGTGCCCATGGCAACGGTGTTTTTTTCGCTGAAGGAATATCTCTTTTCCCTGTTATAGTTTAAAAAATAAAGAGTTGCCAGCAAAGCTACACAAATAACCGCCACAACCGTCAGAGCAATTTTCTTTTTGTTATTCATAGGGCAATTCTCCCATAAATATATAATATATATATCATAATATAGTAAATATCACCTTTAACTTTTATATTTTATACTATATCGGAGATTTTTTCAAGAGTATTGAAATAAATCTTGCAGTATTACCAGAAATTTGTTATAATTGAACAAAATAAGACAATAAAATTTAGCAGGTGATAAAAATGGATTTCAATATTAAAATTCCCGTTAATGTAATCAGCGGCAAAGGCTGTCTGCTCAGCGGTTCCGCAGCACTTAAAAAGTTCGGCACAAAATGTGTTATAGTAACAGGCGGCAAAAGCGCTAAGCTTTCAGGTGCACTCACCGATATGGAACTGGCACTGAAAAAAGAAGGCATCGATTATATTGTCTATGATAAAATCGGCCCCAACCCCAGAATTGACCTCTGCCACGAATCTGCAGCCCTGGCAAGGAATTTCGGTGCTGAGTTTGTTGTGGGCATAGGCGGCGGCTCCCCTCTTGATGCGGCAAAGGCCGTTGCAGTTTATATAGCCAACCCCACATTCGCCATGGAGGATATTTTCAATTACGGTGAAAACGAAAGAAACAGAGCTCTGCCTCTTGTTCTCGTGGGCACAACCTCAGGCACAGGCAGTGAGGTCGGCAGGGTAAGCGTGCTGACAAATCCCGTAACAGGCAGAAAAAGAAGCATTGCCCCCGACGACACCTATCCCTCACTTTCATTTGCTGACAGCACATACACAGAATCAATGCCCTATGATGTGACAGTTTCAACGGCTCTGGATGCTCTTGCACACGCCATTGAAGGCTATATGTCCGTCAAGTGCAGTGACATCCCCACCCTCTTTGGCGAAAAGGGAATTGCCCTTATATGGGAAGGCCTCACCTATCTGCACAGCACAAAGGCACTCCCCGATTCACTTCTTCGTGAAAAGCTTTATTACGGCTCACTGTACGCGGGTATAACTCTCTCTTATTGCGGCACAGCGTTTCCCCACCCTCTCGGTTACATTTTAACCGAAAACTTCGGCGTACCTCACGGCAAGGCATGCACCACATTTATGGGTGATTTCATTGACAGAGCCGCTGAATTCTGCAGTGAAAAAACTGAGCGCATTATGAAGGTTATGGGCACTGATATTGACACCTTCAAAAAGATTATCGACGAGCTGACAGACGTCTCTCTCACTATGACAAAGGAAGAAATCGAAGACTTCTGCGAGCGCTACAACACTGTGCCTGCAAACTTCACCTTCTCACCCGGAGGCTTCACAAAAGAGGACGCCATCAGAATCTTCACAGAAAAATTCTGCAAATAACATCAAAATAATATAAAAACGCATCCGTTTCAAGCGGATGCGTTTTTTAACATAAATTCAGTTTGCGCTTTGCCTTCTCAGGCTTTCCAGCAGCGCTCTCATATCCTCGGGCATATCGGCTCTGAGTGTTATTTCCTCACCGCTTATAGGGTGCGTGAAGGTGAGATTTTCGCAGTGAAGTGCCTGATGCGAAATCAGCTCATGGGGCGTGCCGTACATAGTATCGCCGTAAAGAGGTGTGCCGAGATAAGCAAAGTGAACCCTTATCTGATGAGTTCTGCCCGTGGCAAGATCGACACGCAGAAGTGTGTAATTCTCACCTGTCTCTTCGGGGTGATACATAGTCAGGGCGTAGTCACCTCTGTCGTCTGCAGTGCGATATGTCTTTATGGGATCAGGACGGTAAATCGGCTTTTCGATTATGCCGTCTTTTTCATATCTGCCAGATGCTATGGCAAGGTACTGCTTTTTGATTTTGCCCGAAAGTCTTGCGGCACAGTGCGCATTAAGTGCACACACAACCAGCCCCGAGGTGCCCTTATCAAGCCTGCCCACAGCGCGGAAAGAGGCATTTCTGCCTTTGGCGCCGAGATAATATGACACCGCATTTGCCAGGGTATCCCCCTGATGGTTGTGGCTTTCGTGCATGGCCAGCATGGGCGGCTTGTTTATAATGAGCAGGTCCTCATCCTCATAAACAATGTCAAGAGGAAACTCGATAGGAATAGGCGCAGTTTCATCCTCAGGTATATTCAGGGTGATTTTATCACCTGCGTGAATTATGTCGATAGTCCTGCCCTGCCTGCCCTGAAGCATTATTCCGTCAGGGATGCGCTTAAGAGTACGCATAAGCCTTGTGGAAATTCTGATATAGCCTCTGAGAAAGTTATAGACCTTTTTGCCCTCAAATTCTTCAGGTACTGTATATTCAATTACTCTCAACAGGTCTTACCTCAATTTGTTCTGTTTGAATATTCACTGAGGAGTCTGTGCTTTTCGTCCCAGAGTTTCTGTGAAAGGTCAACATAATAGTTGTGGGGATTTTCAAATCGCTTTACTTCTTCCCATAATGTGTCAACCTGCTCTATGCAATACTTCTTTATATCCTTGATATCGGGACAGTCGTAGCAGCATTTGCCCTCATCAAAAATCTTGACAAGCAAAGGCTTCGCAGTGTAATTTTCAACAGTTTTCTTCTTCCATGTGTAGTTCGGATCAAAAAGCTCATAGGGCTTGCTGTCATCTATTTCCTCGTCGATAAGAGTGATGACATCGGCAATTGCCTTGCCGCTTTCGTTGTCAAAAAGTCTGAAAACCTTCTTTGCGCAGGGTGTTGTTATCTTCTGCACATTTTCGCTGAGCTTTATGCGGGGCACGGGCACACCGTTTTCTTCAACGGCAACAATTTTATAAACGCCGCCGAAAACAGGTGTTGATGCTGCAGTGATAAGTCTTTCACCCACACCGAATGAATCAACCTGTGCACCCTGCTGAATCATATCTTTTATAATAACCTCATCAAGTGAGTTGCTTGCAACAATCATACAGTCGGAGAAGCCTGCCTCGTCGAGCATCTTTCTTGCCTTTTTTGAAAGGTAGGTTATATCACCGCTGTCGATTCTTATACCCTTGGGTCTGAAGCCTCTGGGAAGCACCTCTTCATTAAATGCCTTTATTGCGTTGGGAATGCCTGATCTGAGCACATTATATGTATCAACCAGAAGTGTGCAGTTATCGGGATACTGTCTTGCATAAGCCTTGAAGGCCTCAAGCTCATCACCGAAAAGCTGAATCCATGAATGTGCCATTGTGCCCACAGCAGGGATGCCGAAATCTCTTTCGTCAATAGCGCAGGCAGATGCATCGCAGCCGCCTATATATGCAGCTCTTGCACCGTAAACAGCTCCGTCATAGCCCTGAGCTCGCCTTGAGCCGAATTCCATAATAACTCTGTCACCTGCTGCACGTCTGAGTCTGTTTGCCTTTGTTGCAATAAGGCTCTGGTGATTGATTGTCAGCAGCACCATAGTTTCAATAAGCTGTGCCTGAATAACAGGCCCTTTGACTGTGATTATAGGCTCACCCGGAAAAATGGGAGTACCCTCAGGAATTGCCCAGACATCACACTTGAATTCAAAGTTTTTCAGATATTCAATAAAATCTTCGTTAAGACCCTTGCTTCTGAGATATTCGATATCCTTCTGTGTAAATCTGAGATTTTTAAGATAATCCACAAGCTGACGCAGGCCTGCCATAATTGCAAATCCGCCGTTGTCGGGCACTCTTCTGAAAAACATATCAAAATATGTTATTGTGTCACCCATACCGTTTGCAAAATATCCGTTTGCCATTGATATCTCATAATAATCAACAAGCATTGTCAGATTTCTTTCCTGCATTGTGTTTCCCATTTATAACCAACCTTTCTTTTGCAAAGCTGATAAACAGATTCATTTTATTTTGATTTATTATACTCCTCTTTTTCTTTTTTTAAAAGGGATTTTCGTTATTTTTTATCAGCAAAATCAGTTTATTTTCAGAATTATTTGCTTTTTCGGCAAAAATGGATAATTCTCACCAATTCATTTCGTTTTTCGCATTATAATTGTGTAAAGTATCCACAAAACAATCTTGACAAAAACAGGCTGTTTGTGCTAGAATTATCTGAGATAAGAACCTTGTCAGTGAGGTTCTTAATTATATTGAAGGTGAGAAGATTATGAGAATTAGGAAGCAGCCTCTCGGCGACCGTAACATAGTCGGCGCTAAAGTTGAGGCAAAAAGAAAAGAATTGGGCATCAAACAGATCGACTTGCTTACACAGCTTCAGATCAAAGGCGTTGAACTTACCGCTTCAGGTCTCTCAAAGCTTGAGGGCCAGATAAGAAGCGTAAACGACTATGAGCTTGTTGCAATCGCAGATGTTCTCGGCGTGTCTCTTAACTGGCTTGTAGGCAGAGAAGACTGATTCTTTTAATAGCTAAAAAAGACGGACAGTTCAGGCTGTCCGTCTTTTGCTGTTGTGGGTTTGTCTTACCAGGGGATTATAAAGAGCAGCTTATAGAAGAATCTTACAATCCATGTGGCAAGTGCAGGTGAGAACACATCGCTTATATACATACCGAGTCCGTCATCATAAAGGTCACTGTAGCGGCAAATATAGGTTGTGTAGTTTTCAACATCCTTTTCATCGAACTCGAAGAATCTTACACTTCTTGAATCGCCTGTGCCGTATGTGTTAAAGCCTGTGCCGCCGTTATAGCCGAGAATTATTCCGTCTTCGGTTTTACCTACAAAATTATTGAGATGGTCGTGACCGAAGAATGCGCCTATGATGTCACCCTTTTCAAGCCAGGCTTCATACTGACCTGTTGTTACATCAAGCTTTTCGGGGCAGGGAGCTTCACCAAGGCCTGTGCCGGGCTCAACAACTGCCTCTTCTCTGAGCTTATACCACAGCATATCGTCAGGACGGTAAATTGCAGTGTTTGCTTCCTTCTTGTCTGCAACCTCAATAAGCTGGAAAATTTCCTTTACGGGGATGTGCTGGAAAAGAATTGAAGGCACAGCCTTGCCGCCGTTTGCAGCCTTGAGCTCGTCGCTCTTTGCCTTGTACCAGTCAACCTGATAAGGATACACGCCCTGATAGCCGCCGATTTCCTTATTCTTGTTGTTGGTGTCCATCATATAAACATTGAGTGCAACCTTATTGCCGTCTGATGAAAGAACGGGAATGTTATATGTACCGGGGTCACAGCCGTCAGTGCCGTTCACGCAATATTCGTATTCAAGGAAGATTTCTGCCATTTCCTTGATGCTGACCTTGTCTTCAAGGTCGTGGTCGTGGTTACCGAAAGTTACGGCAAAGGGAGTTTTTGTTTCCTCGAAAATATCGCCGAGACATCTGAGAGCCTGGGGAATAGTCTTCTTGTTTGCATCGATATATGCATCATAAAGCATATCACCAGCAACAACAATAAGGTCAGGCTTTTCCTTCTCAATTGCACCTTTTATAAGCTTTGCAGTGCGTTTGTTGAGGTTGTGAGTGTCCTGTGTGTCATTAATCTGCATAATTTTAAACTTGCCATCTTCACCGAAGCTGAGAGTTTTTCTGTCAGCACCCTGAGCATAAGCAACAGTGCAGATTCCAAGCATCATAATGAGCGCAAGGCACAAACTGATAATCTTTTTCATTGGTTTTCCTCCTTAGGTTTAATGCAGATATTATAAACCTTAAAGGCAGGGTTTTCAATAGGAAAAAATAAATTTTTAAAATATTTGTATTCTCCCTTTCTTTATGATATACTTGCTGAAAGAATATTCAAAAACAACAGGTAATGAAAAATGACAGACAGATTTATAGCTTTCGACATAGAGATGCCGACACAGCATATTCCCCGTATAAGTGCAATAGGCATCACCGTTGTTGAAAATTGTGAAATAAAAGAAAAGCTTTTCTATCTGGTCAACCCGGAAACCGCATTTGACCCATATGTTATAGAGCTTATCGGCATAACCCCCGAAATGGTGGAAAACGAACCGATCTTCCCTGAAATATGGAAAAAAATCAAGGATATCATGTCAAGCGGTGTTCTTGTTGCGCACGGTGCGCCCGGCGATATGAAGGCTCTTTGCGGCTGCCTTAAAAGCTATGGCATTGAATGGCAGGAAAAGGCACAGTACATCTGCACCTGCCGTGTAGGACTTGAAAAGTACCCCGAATATGAGCACCACAGCCTTGACTATATGTGCGAGCAGATAGGCTTCCCTTTGCAGCATCACTATGCTTTGAGTGACAGTGAGGGCTGTGCAAATCTTATGCTGGATTACATTTCAAAGGGTGTTGACGTCAGCAGCTATATTCAGGAATTTGATGTGATCAGGTGCTGTAACGCCAACCGTAAACGCAAGGCTCAGAAAAAGCGCTCTCTTAAAGAAAGAGTAACGCGCACTCTGTTTAAAATGCAGAATGAAAAGCTCAGGGATTATTTTATCTCAACCCACGCCCACATCCCTGCAGAAAGCATTATAGGCATAAAAGAGGGCACCCTCAGACAGTACGCCGAAAAGCTGCTGAAAACAAACAGAGCCTCAGACTATATCAGGCTTCTGCCTCACGAATTCTATGAGGAAAATAATCTTCATGCCATTCTTGCCTCAAAAACAAAGAAGCTTTCAGTTGCCTTCAGCCGCATCGAAGACTTTCTGCCCTATGTCAATGACACTGCCACATGCCGTCTGCTGGTACCCTATCTTTTCAGAAAAAGGCAGCCTGAGCTGACAGAAAGGCTCACCCTGTGGCTCGGAAGTGAACACAGTTACACACGTTTTTTTGCTCTTGAGGTTATAGACAGATTTTATGTGGATGATGAATATATGACTCTCTGGAGCAACATTTTCTCTGAGGAAGAAAAGGAAAGCTTCATAAAAAAGAAAAAGGCAGTCATTCTCTCAAAGGCACTTGTCAGTTGCACTGAAAGTGTTGCCCCTCTTTTCACCGAAAACAGACTTGACGAAACAACACGCGCCAAGGCTCTGCAGCTTGCCCTCAGAAAAGAAGACCTCAGCGCTGAAAAACGCGAAGCGCTCAGCAAAATGACAGACTAATAATAAAATCCTGCGAAAAACGGGCAAGGTTGCTAAGGACAGATAAAATTATCGGGAGACACTTTGTAATGAAGTGCTCCCGATTTTTTTATATAAAAAGTGACACTTTCGGCTTGAAAGTGTCATAGTGGGTTATATGCTTTGAAGGTAATTATGCCAAAGTGAA
>JAZNUW010000008.1:0-24644 GCA_045592465.1 Acutalibacteraceae bacterium
ATTTGCAGCAGCTATTGCAGTTCTCTGGTACGACAGAAAGATCGGTATTCCCACAACAATTCTTGCCGCACTTATGGGCTTCTCAAGAATTTATGTTGAGGTTCACTACTGCACAGACGTTATTGCCGGCGTTGTTGTTGGCGTTGTTTATGCTCTTATCGGTGTGCTTATTGTCAAGCTTGTTTATCCCTTTGTTGAAAAGGCTATTGAATGGGCAAAGACAAAGCTTCCCAAGAAGGCTTAAAATCTGATAATATACTAAAGTCCCTGCAGGGTTGCAGGGACTTTTATTATTCTTTAATTCTGCTACAAACGGGAAGTCCCGGCGGCTCCATTAAATCGCTGCGCGATTTACGGTGACTGCGTCGCCGGCCCGAATTCATTCGGGCATGGAGCCGCCCCTGCTGCAAATTTGCAGTTTCTACCAATGGTAGGGTGACTTTTTTCCTTCGTTGTGATATATTTTCAGTGAAAGGTGATGATTTTATGGACAACAAAACTACAGGCTCTTTCATCAGCACAAGGCGAAAAGAGCTGTCACTCAATCAGAAACAACTTGCCGAAAGACTGGGTGTAACAGATAAAGCCGTTTCAAAATGGGAAACAGGTCGCAGTGCTCCTGATATAGCTCTGCTTGAACCTTTAGCACGCGAACTCGGTGTAAGTGTAGTAGAAATACTGCAGGGTGAAAAAGTTGAAGAAAAAAACTTCACTGCAGTATCCGATGAGGTGGTGGTGAAAACCATGAAAAAAGATAAAAAGAAGCTCAGACGAACCGTTGCCTTTACTGTAGGCATAGTAATATCACTTGTTTTGGTTACGGTTTTGTCTTACCCTGCCTATCACTTTTTCACAACTGTATCTATTGACAACGAGGATGCTGTGCTGAAAGAAATAAGTGGTCCTTGGCTTAAAGGCGGACAGGATTACCGTGATTTCAGAATAGTCAAATCAGAAAAGAAAGCCAATTTTTATTTTTATCTTTTAACAGACGGAAAAAAAGCATATATGTCTCATTGCGAAAAAGATCCTCTCTACGAAAATAGGATATCTTTTTGGGGCGGTACAAGTGTTTCAGAGCCTAACGAGGTTGGTTTGTACGGGTACGGACACAACTATATGACCTTTAATGTCTTTTTCGGTTATGGCATGACTGACACCGAATATAGCTATTATTACCGTGGAGTGAAATCTATCAAGCCTATCGAAGATGAGTATTTTATGGATGTGCTTATTGATATCAACGACGACCACACTTGGGCAAATATTATCTACAATGACTAAAAACTAAGCAGGCAGCCGAACGGCTGCCTACTTTTTGTTATCAGTTTTTAAGCTTCTCATTGAATTGTTTGCCGGTTTTTCTCACGCACAGATACACCGTTGTCCATACAGCAAAATAAACCGCTACAAAAATAGCCGTAAACACTGCAAGAACCTCAATCTTAAAGGGTATCCACGAATTCAGAATATAGCAAAGACTGTAAACTATATAAAGTGAACCAAAATGGAAAAGCATAGACCTTGGCACACTCCAATGCTCTATCTGATTAAAAACTGTTGCTCCTGCTTGCACAAAAGCAATAAGATATGTTGAAATAATACCTGTCAGAATTTCTTTAGCCCCGAAAGCGACTCCGTTCTGCGAAGAAGATATGCATAACACAATTATGCCGAAAACAATAGGACCAAAGCCCGAAAACATTAGACCCCTGTGAAAAAATTCCTTGATATATTTATTCATTACAAACCAAACCTTTCTTTAACAGCCTTCAGCTGTCTTCTTGAAACATAATCTTTATAGCCGTTTCTGAATTTTATCATCAATGTGCCCGAAACAGAGGTGTCAAACCTTTCTATTTTTCTCATATTTGCTATACAGGACTGATTGATTTTTACAAAATCACCTGATAGCCTTTCCTCAATCTGATAAAGTCTGCACCTGAGTTGATATTTTTCCTTATGAGTGAGGGCATAAACCTTACTATCCTGCACGGTGAAGCAATATACTTCATCTGCTTTAAGATTAACTGCCGCACCGCTCAGGTAACCTATCAACTCAAAAGAACTGCCGGCGACAAGATTTTCAATATCTTCCACAAGCTTTGTTTTTTCTTTAGCGTATATCACCACCTCCTCGTCATGTTCATCTGTAATAATTACTTTGCATTTCATCGGGAACCCTCCTTGCAATTAGAATATATAACCGCTCTGTGTTTTTTGCAACAGTTTTCAAGTAAGCGGCATATCTGCGGTGTTATTCGGAAAAAAACTCCACCTGTTTGAAATCAGGTGGAGTTTTTCATCGTCTGTGCCGGACAGGCGTTGCTTTTTGCTGCCGCACAAAAAGTAACCAAAAATGTGTAGTTATTCTTCAAGCTCTTCACACAATAGTGTTGCCGCAACAGTACCGTCAGCCGCCGCAGTTGTCAGCTGTCTTATCAGCTTTTTACGGCAGTCCCCCGCAACATATATACCCTCACTGACCTTGCAGGTTTCATCAGCCAACACATAGCCGTATTCATCAAGAGGAAGTATATCTGAAAAATCCTTTGTTGCGGGCACCTGACCTATTGCAAGAAAAAGACCGTTTATTTCAATTTCTCTTTCTTCACCGTTTTTTGTGCTTTTTACTTTAACACTTTTGATTATGGGAGCAGCAGTGGCTGAAAGCAGCACACTGTCCGTCACAAGCTCAACATTTTCTTTTTCCCTGAGCTTGCTTATGAGCCTGTCCTCTGCCCTGAAGGTATCGCGTCTGTGCACGAGATAAACCTTTTTGCATATTTCGGCAAGATAAAGCGCATCCTGCACTGCAGTGTTGCCGCCGCCCACAACCATAACATCACGGCCGCGGAAAAAGTTTCCGTCACACACTGCACAGTAGGAAAGGCCTCTGCCGATAAGGTCTTTTTCATTTTCGAGCCCTGATTTTCTTGCCTCAGCACCCAAAGCAAAGATTACGCCCTTAGCCTCATATTCACCCTTGTTGGTGATAACCCTTTTAGTTTCACCGTCAACAACTTTTGTCACTGCCTCATTTCTGAATTCGCAGCCGAAAGCCTTTGCCTGAGCATGAAGATTCATCGAAAGCTCTGCACCGCTTATATTTTTAAATCCGGGATAGTTTTCAACGGCGTGGCTCTGGCTTATCTGTCCGCCGTAAGCCTTGCGTTCAAATAAGGTTACACTTTTTCCTGTTCGCAGAGCATATACTGCAGATGTAAGACCTGCAATTCCTCCGCCTATAATAATTATGTCTGTCATAAATTCACCTTCTTTTTCAGTTTCAGCTCTTTTATTTTAACATAATACGAGGCAAAATAATACACAAAAAATAAATTTTTAAGAAAATCCTGAAAATTGGGAAAATTATGTAGCAATTCCATCGCTGTTATGTTATAATAATTCAGTATGTATATTTAAAATGTATTATTATGCTTATTTTTGATTACGAAAGGAAGCGGGTAGCTTTGCAGACAAAAATAAACTCAATTAATATAAACTACACCGAAAGCGGTGACGGCGACCTGGTTGTGCTTCTTCACGGTTGGGGCAGCAACATCACACTTTTTCAGCACACCATAAGCGTGCTCGAAAGAAAATATAAGGTTGTGGCTATGGATATGCCCGGCTTCGGCGAAAGTGAAGAGCCCTCTGAGCCCTGGTGTGTTGACGATTATGTTGACTTTGTGCTGAAGTTTTTAGAAAGATACAATCCGGAAAAGGTGACATTTTTAGGTCACAGCTTCGGCGGCAGAGTCATTATCAAGCTGTGCTCAAGAGAGTTGCCCTTTGAAATTGATAAAATCATTCTCGTTGACTCTGCAGGCGTAAAACCTGAGAAAACCCTCGTGCAAAAAACAAAGCAGAGCATCTTCAAAATGGGCAAAAAGCTTTACTCCGCTGCACCTGTGCAGAAAATGTTCCCCGATGCCCTTGAAAATCTCAGAAAAAGAAGCGGCTCGGCAGATTACAACGCAGCCTCACCCATAATGCGCCAGACTCTTGTCAGGGTTGTCAACGAAGACCTGCAGCACCTTATGCCCAATGTTACGGCACCCACACTGCTTATATGGGGTACTGCCGATGATGCTACTCCTCTGTCAGACGCGCTCATTATGGAAAAGCTTATGCCCGAAGCAGGCCTTGTTAAATTTGAGGGTGCAGGTCACTACAGCTTTCTCGAATGCCAGGCACAGTACGGCAGGGTACTTGCAAGCTTTATGAATATCAGTTTATGATTTGAAAGGATAAATCACTATGGTAACAGCTTTGGTTTTCTTATGTATGGCACTGTTTTTCGTTTCGTCTTCAATGGCGGTTATTGACTCGGTGCACTTCTTCCAGCTCAACTCATACCGTTTTGACACCCACACAAAATGGATAAGACAGAACATCGCCAAATATATGCCTCACGCAATTGTTTCGGTGCTTATGCTTATTGCCGTTATTATTTCAGCCACACCCACATTCAAGGCAGTGGCTCTCAGCGTACTTTTCCTGGTGTCACTTCCCGTTGAAAAGCCGAAAAAGGCAAAGAAGCCCCTTGTTTACACACCCAGAGTCAAGAGAATGCTTTTTACCTGCATACTCATCACTCTTATTGCTCTTGTGCCCACCACTTTAAAGGGTATAACCTCCTCTCATGAGACCTATCCCCTTTTCACAATGGCAGTGATTTACACACTCACGCCCGTTATCATTCTTCTTGCAAACCTTATCAACAAGCCCGTTGAGCTGAGCATAAATCAATATTACACCAACGACGCAAAGAAGATGCTCAAAGCCTGCCCCGACCTTAAAATCATCGGCATCACAGGCTCTTACGGCAAAACCAGTGTTAAATATTATCTGACGACTCTTCTGAAATCAAAATATAATGTTCTTATGACACCCGAAAGCTACAACACTCCCATGGGTGTTGTCAAGACTATCCGTGGCTCACTCAAGGCCACTCACGAAATCTTCGTGTGTGAAATGGGTGCAAAATGGGTCGGTGACATCAAGGAGCTCTGCGATATCGTTCATCCCCACCACGGCATTATCACATCAATAGGCCCTCAGCACCTGGAATCTTTCAAGACTCTTGATGCCATCAAGGGCACCAAGTTTGAGCTTGCTGACGCACTCCCCGAGGGCGGTATGCTCTTCCTCAACGGTGACGATGAAAATATTGCTGCTCACAAGGGTGACAGAACACATATCTCCTACAGCCTCGAAAACGGCGATTACTCAGCTTATGACATTTCTGTCTCAGAAAGAGGCACAACCTTCACCGTCAAGGCTCCGAGTGGCGAAACTCAGGAATTTTCAACAAAGCTTATCGGCAGACATAACGTACTGAACATCGTCGGTGCTATTGCAGTGAGCAATAAAATGGGCATAGCACTCAAGGACCTTCGTTCTGCTGTGAGAAAGCTTGAGGGCGTACCCCACAGACTTCAGCTCAGCGATAAGGGCAATATGACAATTATCGATGACGCTTACAACTCAAACCCCAGCGGCACAAAGGCAGCACTTGAGGCTCTTTCACTCTTTGACGGCTACAAAATTCTTGTCACTCCCGGCATGGTTGAGCTTGGCTCAAAGCAGGATGAGCTCAACAGAGAGTTCGGCAGCAACGCAGCTGACGTGTGTGACTATGTTGTTCTCGTGGGTGAAAAGCAGGCAGTGCCCATCAAGGCAGGTCTTCTTGACAAAAGCTACGATGAGAGTAAAATATATGTAGCTTCAGATATAAACGAAGCTCTCGGTCACGTTTATGCTCTTAATTCTCAGGGCAGAAAGAAGATTGTTCTTCTTGAAAATGACCTTCCCGACAACTATTAATCTTTTAAAAAGGTGTGATATATTATGAAAATCAAAGTAGGTGTGCTTTTCGGCGGCAAAAGCGTTGAGCACGAAATCTCGGTTATCTCAGCTATTCAGGCTATAGGATATCTCGACAGAAGCAAGTATGATGTTATCCCCATCTACATAACAAAAAACAACGAGTTTTATGTAGGTGAAAATGTAGGCAGAATCGAATCCTACACAGATATAAACTCTCTTATAAAATCATCTCAGCGTGTTACTATGGTCTGGGATGAAAATAAGGTCAAGCTTATCAAGTACCCCCAGAAAATGCTCTCTAAGGGCTATGTTGACTATATTGATATAGCCTTCCCCGTTGTGCACGGCACAAATGTTGAAGACGGCACTCTTCAGGGCTATCTGCAGATGATGAACATTCCCTATGTTGGCTGTGACGTACTTTCCTCTGCGGTAGGTATGGATAAGTACGTTATGAAAACCGTGCTCAAGGATAACGGCATCCCCGTGCTTGACTGCAAGTGCTACACTGCAAATCAGTATGATGAAAATGAAGATGCAATAGTTGATGAAATCGAAAGTGCTATCGGCTATCCCGTTATTGTCAAGCCCGTTAACCTCGGCTCATCAATCGGCATTTCAAAGGCTGAAAACCGCACAGAGCTTTATGATTCACTTGAAACTGCTTTCCAGTACGCAACAAAAGTGCTTATAGAAACTGCAGTGCAGAACCTTAAGGAAATCAACTGCTCAGTTCTCGGCGACTATGAAAACGCAGAGGCTTCAGAATGTGAAGAACCCGTATCAAGTGATAAGATTCTCACCTTCACCGAAAAGTATATCGGCGACGGCAGCGCCAAGGGTGCAAAAGGCGCCAAGGGCGGTGTGAAATCCTCGGGCGGCAGCAAGGGCATGGCAACACTCAAAAGAAAGATTCCCGCCGACATCACACCTGAGCAGAGAGATACTATCCGCACACTTGCTGTCAAGGCCTTCAAGTGCCTCGGCTGCGGCGGCGTTTCAAGAATCGACTTTATGATGGACACCAAAACAGGCAACATCTGGCTCAACGAAATCAACACCATTCCCGGCTCACTTTCATTCTATCTCTGGGAACCCATCGGTGTGAAATACACAGAGCTTCTTGATAAGATGATTTCACTCGCACTCAAGAGAGAGCGCGAAAACGAAAACATCACCTACACCTTTGATTCCAACGTGCTTCAGGGTGTTAAGCTCGGCGGCGGAGCCAAAGGAGCAAAGGGCACAAAAGCATAATCAAAACACTTTTTAAGCAGAGGCTCAAGACCTCTGCTTTTTCTTTTGTCATAATATACAAAGAATCATTTGGCAATATGTTTAATATATCCAAAAAAATTCAATTTGATGTCAAAGTGTGGTATTGCACCCTGTTTTATGATAGAATAGTAGAATAATGAAAGCAATATTTTTCTTTTGCAAGCTATGAAAAATATTATTATCAGGAGGGATAAAATTGATAGAAAATATCAAATCGAAAATCTCAGATTTTAAAACCTATTGGAACATTCCAATGCCCGGCAGATATATGCCTTTTAAAGAAATAGCAGCCTATTCCGGCGGCGGCATCGGTGCATATATGATTATCACCCTTGGCACTGCCTGCATCCTCGGCACAGGCAACACTCTTATATCCAGCACCCTTGGTGTTGACGCCATGGATATGTATTGGCTTCATGTTATTGCCGTGCTGACAAATATTTTTCTCACAGGCATAAGAGCCAACATCATCGACAACACCCGTAACAAGGCAGGTAAATACAGACCTTATATAGTTTCAATGGCTATACCCACTGCCATTATCTGTCTGCTTATGGTTTATTTCCCATATGATGGCTTTGGCAATCTGCTGACAAATATTTTCGGCAACGGGCTCGTTTTCGGTGAAAGCATTTCTTATGTGTCAAAATGCGCCGTTATTCTTGTGCTCAACCTTCTGCTGCACTTCTTCTATTATTTCTTCTATGACGGCTATGAGAATCTCATACACGTTCTTTCACCCGACACACAGGAACGTGCTGATGTAACTTCAGTCAAGAGCGTAGTTTATTCCTTTGCTCCCACTGTTGTTAACCTTCTCTCTCCCCTTATTGCGCAGAATCTCTTCCACACAAACACAACTGATATCCGTGTTTACAGATTCTTATGGCCAATTCTTGCAGTTATGGGCATTCTGCTGTGCATTGTTGTTTATAAACATACAGAGGAAAAAATCGTTCAGGCAAAAACCCATGTTATCCGCATCAAGTTTATCGATGCTCTCAGAGAAGTTGCCAAGAACAAATATTTCTGGATTATCTCACTTGCAGGCTGGCTCGGCTTCCTTGAAAGTGCTTATCTGAACATTCTCTATTGGCTTTATAACTACGGTGGCGCCTGCTCAGGCAATCAGTATAGCCTTCTGTACACCATTTACGGTAACGCATCTCTCTGGGGTATGCTTCTTGCACCTTTCTGCATTCGCCGTTGGGGTAAGAAAATGGTGCTTGTTGTAACAAACATCTTCAATGTTATCTTCATTCTTATGATGCTCCCCGTTCTTCAGGACGTTACCGCAAACGTGACAATCTGGCTTGTTATGGCCTGTCTTTATCTCAATGCATTCATGGGCTCCTTTGCTCATATTCTCAACCCGGCAATTCAGGCTGATATCCGTGACTATCAGCAATATAAATCAGGCGAAAGAATTGACGGTATGTTTGCAGCTGTCAGTACAATCGGCACTATCATCACCCTTGCAACATCATCTGTTCTTCCTTTTATTTATGAACAGAACGGCCTTACAAAAGAGAATGCTGCCATCGTCACAAGCAGACCTGAAATCCTTGATCGTATGCTCGGTGAAGGCAAAACCGTAGGCACTATCCTTGCCGAACAGCTTGCCGAGGGTCAGAACAACTATATCAACTCCTACTCTGCTCTTTATGATCCCGAAATACTCAAATCTCTTCTTGTGGTACTTATCATAGTTTCTGCCTTTGGTGCACTTCTCAACATCGTGCCCTATTTCTGGTATGATTTCAATGAAAAGAAGCAGAAATCAGTTATCCGCGTGCTTCGCGTACGTGCTCTTTTCGAGGACTACGGCAACGGCATTTTAGGCGACAAAGAGCTTGTTGAGGCTGTTGATATTATCCGCAGCGCAAGAGAAAATGCAGGCAAGGAGCTTCTCGCAGCAGACAAGTCCCTCAAAAAGTCAAACAAAAAGGCTTACAGAGAAGCCGTTAAGTACAACGAGGAAATTGAAATTTCCCGTTTCGTATGCAAGGAGCTTGACAAGTTCTCATCCCAGACAACTGCACGCAAGCTTCAGCTCTGCTCAGAAATTTACAGCTGCGGCATTGACTATATCAAGAATATCGACCTTGACGAAGCAAAGCTTGAGCTGAGCAAGGCAAGAGCTCTGCCCCGAAAGACAGAAGACGAAAAAGACTTCCGTGAATTTGCAATGGGTCTTGCAAGAAATAAAATCCGTGCACGCAAAACCGTTGCAAAATATTATAGAGACACTGCCCTTACAAGACCTGATTTCAGCGAGCTTGAAAAGCTTTATAAGAAAGAGGATGCTCTCAACGAAGAAATAAAGGAGCTTTATCTTCTTCAGGATCAGGCACGAAAGCTCGGCAACAAGCTCAGGGCACAGGAAATCACAGTTCAGATAAGAGGCCTTAAGAAAGAAAAAGAAGAGGTTCTCAAGGCACAGAAGAAGGAAACAGACATTCACGCTCGCTTCAACCAGGCGGCAAAGCCCTTCCTTGATGCTGAAAAGCTCTTTAAAGAAAAGGAAAACTTCACTCACCTTGAAGAAATCTCTGCTGAATATGACGAAGCCAAGGCTCGTGTTGAGGCTGAAAGAGAAGCAAAGGTTGCTGAACAGAAACGCCTTGACGAAGAAAAAGCTGCAGCTAAAGCGGCAAAGAAAAATAAATAACATACATAAAAGAGGAGCCGACGGCTCCTCTTTTAAATTTGAATTCTGCGCAAAGGCAGGCGGGGGCTCCACACCCGAACTACGTTCGGGTAGGCGACGGCAGTCGCCTTAAAATCGCTGTGCGATTTTGTGGAGCCCCCGCCTTCAGCAGAAACTTCCCATAAAAAAGACCTCTCCGAGGAGAGGCCTTATGCAATCAGTCAATATATAAATCTCTTATTCCCTCAAGAGCTCTTATTGCCGAAATTGTCATGCTCAGGCTTTCATCATCCTTCGGCATAACAACTGCCTTCATAACAACAGAATCGCTCTTGCGCTTTGTGGAGGCACTGTCGGCATAAAGCACCTCAAGTGTGTGAAGGTTTCCGCCGTACCTTTTGATAATTGCACCGATTTCTGCAGCCTGACGCGAAAGATTGTCTGCCTCGATATAAATATTTCTTGAAGGGTTGCCCTTTGCCACAACTCTCTTAAGGGTGTTAAGGGTTATATAAATAACCAGAGTTGTTACAAGTGCGCCCACATAATAGCCTGCACCTACGGCAAGACCTATGCAACTGACAGCCCAGAGTGACGCTGCCGTTGTCAGACCCTTTACACTGAATCCTTCACGAAGAATTGTGCCGGCACCAAGAAAACCGATACCGCTGATAACCTGCGCACCGAGTCTTGTGGGGTCCACATTAACAAGGCCCTGATATTCCAGAAAAACATATTTGGATGTCATCATAACAAGAGCAGAACCGACAGCCACCAGAATATGAGTACGGAAGCCTGCAGGTCTGTGTGAATGCTCTCTTTCATAGCCTATAACGCCACTGAAAACAACTGCAAGAATCATTTTTATAACGGCATCAAGGGCATACTGCACGGAAGTGTCATTATATAAATCCACTATAAAAGTTTTAATTGCTTCCATGCCATCATCTCCTTAAATAAATATAACTCAAATATTATATCACCATTTTATTCAAAAAGCAAACTAATTTTATATTTATTATTCATCTTTATAACATTTATGATTTTCGCTTGATTATAACTCTCAACTGTTGTATAATAATAGTGTATATTCGGGAACGGTGAATTTTATTTCACAAATCCCGATTCATAACCAATAATTGACCGAAGGGAATGATAATATGGCAGCAACAAAAGTTAAGCTCTACATCGCAGGTGTGGAATATTCCATAATCACCGAAGACGATGTGAAATATGTTCAGGAGTTGGGCAGAGACCTTGACAGAACAATCACCAAAATTATGAAAGAAAGTCCCCGCCTTTCAACAACTCAGGCCGCAGTGCTTTCAGCTCTCAACTATGCCGACGAATGCAAAAAGGCTTCGGACTCTGCCGACCGTCTGCGCGAACAGATAAAGGATTATCTTGATGATGCTTCAAATGCAAAGAGCAAAGCAGATTGGGCAAGACACGAGCTTGAAGAAACAAAGAGACAGCTTGAAAATCTCATTATTGAAAACGGCAGACTTAAGGCTGAGCTTTCTGCAATTATGGGCAGTGCAGCTGCGCCTTCAAACATCAAGCCGATGAAAAAGAAGCCTGATGGCAATGCATAAAAGCGAAATTCTCGCCCCTGCAGGCTCCCTTGAAGCGCTTGTTGCGGCAGTGCGCTCAGGGGCAGACGCCGTTTATCTCGGCACTGACAGCTTCAACGCAAGAATGAAGGCCGACAACTTCTCGGGCGAAAGGCTCAAAGAGGCAATTGACTACTGCCATGCAAGAGGCGTCAAGGTTCACATCACAATGAACACCCTGGTTCAGGATAGTGAGCTGCCTCAGGCTATGGAAGTGATAAAGACCATAACAGACCTTGGTGCAGATGCAGTTATAATTCAGGACGCGGGTCTTGCAAAGCTTATTAAAGAGTGCTCCCCCGCCCTTGAAAGACACGCCTCAACCCAGATGTCCGTCGGCACTCCTTCGGGTGTTGCTCTGCTTCAGAGTCTTGGCTATCACAGAGCCGTTCTTCCAAGAGAGCTGTCAAAAAGTGAAATAAAAGAAATAAAGGATACCGTTGACATTGAAATTGAAATCTTTGTTCACGGTGCCCTTTGCATGTGTGTTTCGGGTCAGTGCTATATGAGCAGTGTCTTCGGCGGCAGAAGCGGCAACCGAGGGCTTTGCGCTCAGCCCTGCCGACTCCCCTTTGCTGTTTCGGGCGGAACAGGTCACGATCTCAGCCTTAAGGATTTATCCCTTGTTGAGTGTGCAGATGATATCACAGACATCGGTGTTGACTCACTTAAAATTGAGGGTAGAATGAAAAGACCCGAATATGTTTCTGCTGCTGTGAGAAGTGTGAAATCATCGCTCGAGGGCAACCTCAGTGAAAGCCTTACAGAAAATCTCAGGGCAGTCTTTTCGCGCTCAGGCTTCACTAAAGGATATTTCGAAAGCAAGCTTGGCAGAGATATGTTCGGCATAAGACAAAAAGAGGATGTCACTGCCTCAAGCAGCAAAGTCCTCACTGAGCTTTCAAGAGCCTATGAAAAAGAAGTGCCCCTTATCCCCGTTGAATTTTATCTGACTGTTATAGAAAATGAGAGGATTTCCCTTTCAGCCTCGGCTATGGGAAAAACCTGCTTTATTGAGGATGAAGCCCTGCCTGAAAAGGCGCTCAACAAACCTCTGACAAAGGAGGGACTCGCTGACAGAATCAGCAAATGCGGCGGCACACAGTTTTATGCAGACAAAATAGAAATCGACCTTGATGACGGGCTTATCGTGCCGGCAAGTGTGATAAATAATCTGAGAAGGCAGGCGCTCACAGAGCTCGAAAACAAACTCACAAGTGTAAAGTCAAACCCCTTTACACCTAAAGAGATAAAAATTACTCCTCACACAGCCGCAAAGCCGATGAAGTATCACATCAGAGTGGCAAGCAAGGAGCAGATTCCTCAGAATTTAAAAAATGTTGAAAACTTATATTTACCCCTGAATATTGATGAAAACTCGGTGGAAAGCCTTAAAAACTCAGGAATTAACCTGGGTGTTGAAGTGCCGAGAGGCCTTTTCGGCAACGAAAAGACTGTGGAAAAGCTTCTTTTAAGAGCAAAATCCATGGGCATAACCATAGCCTACTGCCACACATTAGATGCTTTGGCTATTGCAAAAAAGCTTCAGTTTGACATTCACACAGGCTTCACCATGAACGTTGCGAACAGCCTTTCTGTTGAGGTTTTAGAGAGCTTAGGTGTAAAGTCTTTGACCTTGTCAGCAGAGCTTCCCCTTAAAAAGCTCGCTCTCATCGGCGGCAGAGTACCAAGAGGAATAATCGCCTTCGGCAGACTCCCTCTTATGCTCACAAGAAACTGCCCCGTTAAAAACGGCAAAGACTGCAGTGACTGCAAAAGCAGCAGTTATCTCACCGATCGCATGGGCAAAAAATTCCCTGTGGTCTGCAATATGGGCTTCAGTGAAATTCTTAACTCTGCGCCCCTTTATATGGCTGACCGTCTGAGTGAAATTGAAAATATGGACTTTATAACCTTCTGGTTCACTAAAGAAAAAAAGGAAACCTGCGAAGCAGTTCTTGAGGCCTATAGAAGAGGTGCAGCCCTTAAAGAAGGCTCCGCTTACACAAGAGGATTATACTACAGAGGAACAGAATAAGAAAAGAGAGGAAAAACATTATGCCAAAAAGACAGGACTATTTATCATGGGACGAATACTTTATGGGAGTTGCCATGCTCTCATCTTACAGAAGCAAGGACCCTAACACTCAGGTTGGTGCCTGCATTGTCAACGACAACAACCGCATTATGTCAATGGGCTATAACGGCTTCCCCACAGGCTGCAACGATGACGAATTCCCCTGGGAAAGAGACGGCGATGCCTATGACACCAAATATCCTTATGTGTGCCACGCAGAACTCAATGCCATTCTCAACTGCAGAGGTGTAAACCTTGAGGGCTGCAGAATTTATGTTGCACTTTTTCCTTGCAACGAATGTGCAAAGGCTATTATCCAGAGTGGCATCAAAGAGGTTGTTTATCTCTCAGATAAATATGCAAACACCATGGGCACAAGAGCTTCAAAGCGTATGTTCACTGCTGCAGGTGTTAAGATGACAAAGCTTGAACCTAAAAAAGCATCGGTACTCATCGACTTTGACGAAAAGAAAATATAAACAGGGATAATCAAAGTTTTGGTCAAGCTTTTACAAAAGCTTGTGGGGTTTTACCCCACAAATATAAAACACTACAGTAATTTTTGCGGAGGTATAACAATGAATTGTCCTTATTGCAATAAAGAAATGGTTAAAGGCATAGTCCAGAGCATGAGACCGATTTTCTTTACAGAAAAAGAGCACAAGTTTTTTATATTCCCTGATATAGCTTTAAAGGGAGAGATTTCTCTGAGCTCTCACAATAGGACAAATCCCCATTGTGTAGCTTACAACTGCCCCGATTGCAAAAAGGTTATCATTGATTATTTCAGTTATTCCAACAGATAAACTTTATATATGAAACAAAACAGCAGATTAACCAACAACGGTTGTCTGCTGTTTTTTATTGCTTGCTATTCTTCTATTATTGTGGGACGCCGTCCCACACCCTGCAAACTTTTGTAAAAGTTTGACAAAACTTTACTTGCTTATTGCGACTTTTAACTGATTCATAGCCTTGACTATAATCTCTCTCGGGCAGGCTAAAACCACTCTCTGGAACTGATTTGCAATCTCGCCGAAAATCTTGCCTGCATCAAGCCACAGCTTTGCCTTGTTGATTATAACCTCGTCAAGTTCCTCAGATGTCAGACCTAAGCCGCTGCAGTCAAGCCATGCAAAATATGTGCCCTCAGGCTCAACAAGCTTGATTTCAGGGATATTCTCCTTAAGGAAATCGCGGATATAATCAAGGTTGCCTCTGATATATTTCTTAAGCTCAATGCTCCATTCATAGCCGTCTTTATATGCAGCCTTGCAGGCAACAATACCAAGGTTATTCATAACAGTGTAACCTGAGCCTGCAATTTCTTTCTGATATTTTTCTCTGATATCGGCAGAGGGAATCCAGATGTTTGAAAGCTGCAAGCCTGCCACATTGAAGGTCTTGCTGGGCGCCGTGCAGATAATAACTCTGTCTTGCATATCAGGGCAAGCCTGAGTGAACACAGTGTGAGGATGACCCTGCCAGGTGAAGTCACAGTGAATCTCGTCTGCCACAACATATACGCCGTACTTCTTGCAGATTTCGCCAAGTCTGCGGAGCTCATCCTTAGTCCACACTCTGCAGACAGGATTATGAGGTGAGCAGAGAATAAAGAGCTTGACATCATTTTCAGCTATCTTCTTTTCGAAATCGTCAAAGTCGATGCTGTATTTTCCGTCAGCATAAACCAGGGGGCTTTCTATAAGCTTTCTGTTATTGTTGTTGATAACATTATAAAACGGATAATAAACGGGAGGCTGAATAATAACTGCTTCGCCCTCTTTTGTCAGAGCTCTGACAGCCATTGCAAGAGCATAAACCACACCGGGAGTTTTAACCAGCCACTCTCTTTCGGGTACCCAGTCAAAATGCTCTCTGAACCATGACACAACTATATCATAATAATCATCCTTTGTGTCACTGTAGCCGAAAATGCCGTGGTCAACACTTTTCTGCAGTGCTTCGATTACACAAGGCGGTGCCTTGAAATCCATATCTGCAACCCACATGGGCAGCACATCCTCGGGAAGATTATTTTCAACTGCAAAATCGTGCTTCAGGCTGTTTGTATTTTTTCTGTCTATAACAGCATCAAAATTAACCTTGTTCATTTTATTACCTCTCATTTAATATTTTTAACACACTCAAAGGCGCCCTTTGTTGCTTCTGCAATTCTGCCCACCTTGTTTGCGTCACCTATTATGTAAACATTATTTCTGTCTTTGATTTCTTCATAGAGTCTGTTTTCGGGTCTGACACCCAAAGCAAGCACAACTGCATCGGCAGTGATGTTTTCTTTCTGCTTTGTTCTGACATCCTCTGTCACAATTGCGCCGTCTTCAATTGACAGCAGCTTTCTTGAAAGCTTAAACTCAGTGCCTGCCTGCGTGAGTCTTGGCATAACATCGTTGATATGTTGATGCCACACACCCGGAGCCACCGTTTCAGCCATTTCGACTACGGTCACACTGTTGCCCTGAGAGCACAGAAGCTCTGCCGTTTCAAGGCCTGTCATACCGCTGCCGATAAGTGCAACCTTTTTGCTTGTGAGCTGTACACTGCCGTCAAGAATCTCTGTTGTGGTGTAAACGAAAGCTTTATCCGTGCCCTTGATCGATCCGGGCTTCAGAGCGTTTCCGCCTGTTGCGCAAACAACTGCATAGGGATTTTCACTTTCGACCAGGTCTTTTGTTACCTCGGCAGAGTACTTAATCTCAACACCCAGCTTTTCGCAGGCATTCACAAGGTCTTCGATGCACCAGTTGAGCTTCTCTTTATGAGGAGGCTTCACTGCAAGAGCAACCTGACCGCCTGCCTTGCTGTCTTTTTCATAAACACTGACGCTGAAGCCTCTTTTTGCAAGAAGCTCGGCTGCCATAAGACCTGCAGGGCCTGCACCCACAACCATAACCTTTCTGCCGTTGCCGTTTTCGGCAAGCTTATAGCTTTCTTCGCCCACAAAGGGGTTAACTGCACAGTGACCGTGGCCGCCTGTGTAAGCATTATTCTGCATGCTTTCAATGCAGTAAAGGCAGCAGATGCATCTCTTGATGTCCTTTTCGTTTCCGCTTTGTGCCTTGCTTGCCCAGTGAGGGTCTGCAATATGGGGTCTGCCCAGTGAAATCATATCCTGAGTGCCCTCGAGAAGCTGAGCTTCAGCCTGCTCGGGACTTCTTATAAGGTTAGCCGCAATAACAGGTATGGACACTGCATTTTTAACTGCAGCAGCCATATATTTTCTCCAACCGCATTTAAAGGATGTGGGCTCAAGCCAGTAGTTGAAGGTGTCATATGCAGCGCTTGAAACGTCAATAGCATCGACTCCTGCTTTTTCAAGGCGTCTGGCAATTTCAACTCCCTCTGTCAGGTCATAGCCCTTACCCTTTTTGCCTATCATTTCATAGCATTCGTCAACTGTCAGACGTACTATTACGGGGAAATCCTTTCCGCATTCCTTCTTTATGCCCTCTATTATCTCAAGGATGAATCTCATTCTGTTTTCAAGTGAGCCCCCGTATTCATCTGTGCGCTTGTTTGTGTTGGGTGAAAGGAACTGCTGAAGCAGATAGCCGTGTGAAGCATGAAGCTGAACACCGTCACAGCCCGATTTCTTTACTCTGACTGCTGCGGCAATAAACTGTGAAATAAGCTCCTTGATTTCACTTTTGCGCAGCTCTCTGTTGTTGCCGTCTGAAAAATAACTGTTTTCACACTTTGAGGGTGCCACAACTCTGGGCACCAGATGCTTTTCCATAAGGAATTTGCCTGCAGGCACAACCTTATAAAGCATATCCTTGAAGAAGGGCATCATTTTGTCGCAGGCTATACTCAGCGGCAGTGTACCTATGAGAAGACCCATATTCTGTCTGCCGGGGTGATGAAGCTGAACAAAAATTTTTGCTCCGTGTGAATGGATTCTTTTTGCAAATTCGCTCATGCCCTCAATCTGATAGTCGTGGCTCATGCCCAGCTGAGCAAAGGCTGAGGCGCCTGTTTTGTCGTTGACTCTTGTGATTTCAGTTATGATAAGACCTGTTCCGCCCTTGGCTCTTTCTTCATAATAATCCATAAGCTGCTCAGTGGTTCTGCCGTCAAACTGACCGAAATCCATAAGCATGGGAGCCATAGCGATGCGATTTTTTATTTCACAGCTGCCTATTTTTATAGGCGTGAAAAGCTTCTCATACTTCATAATAATTCTCCTTAAAAAATATAATGAAAGTAATACTTGTCTACCTTATAGATATTAGCATTTTCCGCCACAAAAGGCAACTGTTTTGTTGACTTATTCACTCATTTAGGCTATTATTATTTTATAAAATCGTGTTATAAAGGAGAAAAGGAAAAATGATTACAAATAAGACCATTGTTCTCACAGGCGCTGACAGCGGAATCGGCCTTGAGGTGCTTAAGCTTCTTGCCGCAGAAAAGAGCAACAAGATTCTTGCCGTTGATATCAACTGCAAAAATATGGATAAGATTTCCGACAACGTTATAGCCTATCAGTGCGATGTTTCAACCAAAGAGAATGTTGATGCAATTTTTGAAAAGGCTATTGCTGAACTGGGTTCAATTGATATCTTCTATGCCAACGCAGGCTATCCCTATTATGAGCTTTTCGATTATGTTGACTGGGACAGAACCAGAAGAATGTTTGAAACCAATGTTTTCTCCCCAATTTATTCCTATGAAAAATACAGAGAATATCTCGACGGCAAAAAAGGACATTTTGCTGTCACAATTTCAGCAATAGGCAAAATGGCCATGCCCGGCTTCACCACATATTCAGCTTCAAAGTTTGCTATGGAGGGCTTCCAGCAGGGCATACGCTTTGAAATGCCCAAGAATATCACAATGACCTGCCTTTATCCTATTGCAACAGACACAGGCTTCTTTGCCGCCGCAAATGAGGTTGAGTTTGAAAGACCCTTCCCTGTGCAGAGTCCCAAGGTTGTTGCAAAGAAAATGGTCAAGGCTCTCGAAAAAGGCAAGAAGAGTGTCAACCCCAGCTTCCTTTTCACTCTTTCAGGGGTTCTGTTCACTATACTTCCGCCGATTAAATCTACATATTTAGCTCTCGAAAAAGCCAAGCTCAAGAGATTTGCAAAAAAGATAGGCAAAGAAGTGGAATAAGGGAAGTCTTTATTCTTTCAAGAAAGATTGCCTGCCAGACCGGGGCAATATAAAAAACAAAGCAGCAGACAAACCGTCAAAGGTAAATCTGCTGCTTAAATTGTTCCTTAAGCAAAGTTTCGCTTTGTAAGCACTCGCCGCGGGGTGTCACTTTTCATATCAGAAAAGCAACCAAAAGAATTTTGTCTGTTACACCTTGAATATAGTAGTGCTTTTGAACACTTCACCTGCTTTGAAGGTGCACTGGGGAAAATCTGCCTGATTGGGTGTGTCAGGATAATACTGCGTCTCAAGACAGAAGCCGTAATGCTGCTGAAGAACTACACCGTCTTTGCCTGTTTCTGTGCCGTCAATGAAGTTGCCTGTATAAAGCTGCACACCGGGAAGGTCGCTCATAACCTCAAGCTTTCTGCCGCTCTTTTCGTCTGTTACCTTAGCCACAGGGCGAAGCTTGCCGATTTCGCCGTTGACACAGAAGTTGTGGTCATAGCCGCGGCACATAATAAGCTGTTCATCATCAGCACCGATATCTCTGCCTATCTTCTTAGGTGCGGTGAAGTCAAATGCTGTACCCTTGACAGCTCTTATCTCACCTGTGGGAATGCTGTCAGCATCTGTAGGAGTGAAATAATCACAGAAAAGCTGAAGCTCGTGGTCGAGAATGTCCCCTGCGGCAGGGGTACCGAGATTGAAATATGCGTGGTTTGTCAGGTTAATAATTGTGTCCTTATCGCTGACTGCCTTGTAGTTAATTTCAAGCTCATTTCTGTCGGTCAGACGGTAAACAACGGTGACATCCACGTTGCCGGGGAAGCCCTCTTTGCCGTCGGGACTGTGATAGGTAAACTCAACAGCGTTATCGTCAATGATGATAGCCTTCCACACTGCACTGCTGTATTCGGCGCCGCCGTGAAGGCAGGTCTTTCCCTTTTCGTTCTGAGTTACCTGATATTCGGTGTCACCCACCTTGAATTTGCCGCCGCAAAGTCTGTTGGCGTACTGACCGATAACCTGACCTGTGTAGGTGCCGGATGTGATATGGTTGTCAATTGTGTCAAAGCCCATAATGATGTCGCCCATAACTCCGTTTTTATCGGGACAGGTGAAGGAGTTGAGAGTTGCGCCCTTGGTGATGATGCCTGCGCTGATCTCGTTATTGTTTGTGATAGTGAAAAGGTGAACCTCTGTGCCGTCGGGCATAAAGGCATAATGTGTTTTTGCTACGCTCATAATTTTATCCTTTCTCCGGTTTTCAACGGATTTGCTTTCGGTTTATTGTAACACATATTTGTGCTTTTGTAAATGCTTTTTTATGCGCGTCCCACCAAAGCAAAAACGGCAGGATTTCCCCGCCGTTTCAGCCTGTATTCAATTATCAGAACATTGATTTAACGAGGTTGATAAACATAACAATAAGGCAAATAAGGCTCTGCACAAAGCCATCGTCATGTACGGGTCTGCCGCAATCTTCGCAGAGAAGCTGTTCACTGCAATCATCACATATATTGTCGCCGTCCTCGTCTACGTGAGAGAGCTTCGTGCCCTCGTCTGCTACTGTATCTGTTTCACCGCATCCGTGGATACAAGTTGCGGTCTTTGTGCCGTCAGCTGTGCAGGTTGCATCGCCGTTTGAGGTGTATTCACCGAAGACGTGCTCGAGAGCAGGAGTTTCTTTTTGAATTACTGAATATTCACATATCAGACATTCAATTTTTTCAAAACCGTTTTCTGTGCAGGTAGGTTCTTCAGTTATGATTTCTGTTTTGTGTCCGCCAATCTTTTCACAAACAAGCCCTGAAGCTACTTCTTCAGCTGTAACAGCTAAAACATTATTCGTATCAAAAGGTACTCCCTTTGATGCTGTGTCAAGATAATAACAGTTTGTAAAGCTATCATTTTCGCTGACAAATGCATATTCGGCATTACCGAGGTTTACACAGTCAGTTGCAGAAAATTCATTTAATATTGTTCCTGCTATTCCGCCGCCTTTATGTCCGTAATCGTAGCCATTACTGATAACAAAAGGATAAACTGTTTCTAAGTTGATACAACCTGATATTTCTATTGTACCCTGAACGCATCCGACAATACCGCCCGCACATCTGCCGCAAACAATAGATTTGTTTACAAGATTTTTCAAATAAACATGCTCATCATACGGGTCTTCTGCAAATGCAACAAAAGCTCCTGCAAAATTATACTCACAATTAAAGTAGGAATCTTCTAAAGTTAAGTTTTCAATCGTACAACCGTATGCATTGCCGACTAATCCTGCATAATCATACTTTTCATTAACATACAATCCGTAAATGGTTTTACCGTTGCCGTTAAAGTGTCCGGAATACATATTTTCCCACAATTTCGTACCCATAGGTATCCATTCCCTGACACTCTCACCGGTTTTAACTTCTGCGACACAAACTTTTACTGTTTCGCTGCCGTACGGTGAGGTCTTTACTTCATCTTTTTCAGTTAAAATAAGTTTTTCAGATAACAAATTTTCATTTACTACTATATCGTTGGTGAGAATGGCATTGATGTCTGTATTGCCGCCGTTTACCTGTTCTGCAAACCAATAAAGATCGTCTGCAGAATCAAGCTCATAATAGGTTTTACCGTCAATTTCTCTTGAGGGCTGTGCTTTATCTGCCGCAAAGACAAAGGGTACGGTTGTCACAACCATTAAGATTGCGAGGATAATTGATAATAATTTTTTCATTGTTTTTTCTCCTTTCGGAATGTTTGCATAAAATTATATGTTTTTATGCAAACATTGATTTAATGAGGTTAATAAGCATAATGATAAGACAGATTAAGTTCTGAGCAAAGCTGTCATCATGTACGGGTCTGCCGCAGTCGGAGCAGGTGTCAATGATTTCAGTCTTGCAGTCATCGCAGATTTTGTCGCCGTCTTCATCAGTATGGTCAAGAACTGAGCCCTCATCTGATACTGTGTCGGTTTCGCCGCAGCCATATGCACATTCGGCTGTCTTTGTGCCGTCAGCAGTGCAGGTTGCATCGCCGTTTGAAACGTAGTCAATGAAGCTGTGCTGGCGAGTTGGGATTTCTCTTTCGTCAGTCTCACCACAGCCGTAGTCACAAGTTGCCTTTTCAAGACCTGCCTTGCCGCATGTGGGAGCTGTTACTTCTTCGTACTTTGTGAAGGAGTGCTTGAGTGCTGTGCCCTCTGCTTCTCTTGTGTGAGTAACACCGCAGATGCATGTACCTGTTTCCTCAGCATTTACACCACAGGCTGCTGCCTTGGTAATCTCATAATTTTCATAAACATGCTGTCCTCTTGTGCCTTCGATTTCCTCAGCACAGGAGTCGTTTATACAATGCTTATAATGCTCTGTTTCAGTTGTTTCCCACCACCAGGCAGGTGAGTGACCGACAGCTGAATCGGGAATTTCTCTTTCATCTGTTTCGCCGCAGAGTGAACAAGTACCCTCTTCCCATGCATTGTTTACGCAGTCAGCATATCTCGTTATTTCATAATCTGTGAATGAGTGTGTACCTGCAAGGCACTTTTCAATCTCAGCAAAGATAGCTTCCATTTCAGCCTTGATTTCTTCAAGAGCCTCTTTGTTTTCTGCTACTGAGCCTGTGAGAGCTTCAGCCTTTTCATAAAGCTCATCAAACTTCTCGTCATATTTGTCGCCGATTTTATCGGTAATCTCTTCAAGAGCTTCTTCACCGTATTTTTCTGTAAGCTCTTCGTTAAGCTCATCGTTGATTTTTACGATTTCTTCAAGGCCGTTAATCTTTACATATTCGCCGTTTGCGATTTTAGCAAGAATGCTCTGCGCATTTTTAACCCAATTATTGAGGTATGCTGCTGTACTCTCACCTTCAACAATATTCTGAGGCATGGACATGCCTGACATAACAGCCTGATTTACCGCTACTGCACCTTCGTCTGTCAGATTTTCGTTCTTCTGCTCGTCCTTAAGAGCCTTATAAGCCTCGTCATAGGCGCTATAGTCAGCTCTTTTTGCAACGCCGGTTATCCTGATGTGTGTTGCGTCATTTTTACAAGAATCATAATAGTAACCGTCGGACCAGGAGAGGTCAATATTCTGAGAAGGTCTTTCAATACCGCCTGAAACCCAATCGTGATCGAGAGCGGGAATTTCCTGTTCGAGCTTGATTGAGCAGTAATCGCAGTAGGATTCCTCCCAGCCTTTTTCTTCACACTTGGGTGCTACTGTTTCATTGAAGACTGTAAAGGAGTGAGGACACAAATAATTACATTCATCACAGATGCCCATAGTGTACTTTTCGTGGGTACATTCATAGCCGCAGTTGTCACAAACGCACTCTGTGTAGCTTTCATGCTGACATTCTGCACCGCAATTGTTAGCGCAGATGCCGTCATTATTTGACCAGTCGTGTCCTGTTTCGGGAATTTCATTATCATCCACAACATCGCAGTAGTCGCAGGGTGATATTTCAAGGCCTGTTTCAGTGCAAGTGGGAGCCTTTGTCTGGGTGTAATTTGCGAAAGAGTGTTCACAAACATAGCCACATACTGTACACTCACCGTATCTCCATGAATGGTAGTCTTCTTCACCTATAAGACCGCAGACACATTCCTTCCAGTGTTCTATCTCGTCATTCTTCCATTCACCGCTGAAGTCGCAGATGTGAATCTCTGCACCGCAGATTTCGCAGATATCGCCTGTCTGATTTTCGTGAGCACACTCTATGCCACATATATCACATATGCTGTCGGTGTATGATGTATGCTCGCAAATTGCATAAAACACCTTGCCGTCTGTAAGCATGCTTCCGTTTGCACATTCATAGACGGTTTCGCCGCCAACTGTAACAGTAAAGCTGCATTCTTCAGGATAAGCACCATTAACCCAACTGAAAGCATAAATACCGTCTTTTGAAATAATTGCTGTGAAGGTTTCACTTGAACCGTTTTCAAAAGTTATTGTTTCTGTATATTCTCCGTCAACAAGCTGTTTAATAACAATCTTATTGCCGTTCCAACCGTCGCCATAGCCGTCGGTCATTGTGATGGTAACAACGATTCCTTCTAAACCGCAAGTATCACACTTGCCATCTGTAATGTTTTCGTGAGCACACTCTATACCACATATATCACATACACCGTTGATGTAGGATGTATGCTCGCAAGTTGCATAAAATATCTTGCCGTCTGTAAGCATGCTTCCGTTTGCACATTCATAGACGGTTTCGCCGCCAACTGTAACAGTAAAGCTGCATTCTTCAGAATAATCACCATTAACCCAACTGAAAGCATAAATGCCGTCTTCGGGGAGAAATGCTATGAAGGTTCTGCTTGAACCGTCTTCAAGAGTTATTGTTTCTGTATATTCTCCGTCAACAAGCTGTTTAATAACAATCTTATTGCCGTTCCAACCGTCGCCATAGCTGTCGGTCATTGTGATGGTAATAACGGTTCCTTCTAAACCGCAAGCATCACACTTGCCGTCTGTAATGTTTTCGTGGGGACAGGTATAGTTGCAGGTTGAGCATACACCGCTTACGAAACTATGTGTGCCTTCTTCGCTTGTAAGACCGCAGTCACATTCCTTCCAGTGCTTTGTTTCGTCGATCTTCCATTCACCGCTTACGAAGCTGTGTGTGCCTTCTTCACTTATAAGACCGCAGTCACATTCCTTCCAGTGCTTTGTTTCGTCGATCTTCCATTCACCGCTGAAATCGCAGGTGTGAGTTTTGCCACCGCAGATTTCGCAGATTTCACCTGTCTGATTTTTGTGGGTACAGGCAGAGTTGCAGGTTGAGCATACACCGCTTACGAAGCTGTGAGTACCTTCTTCGCTTGTAAGACCGCAGTCACATTCCTTCCAGTGCTTTGTTTCGTCATTCTTCCATTCACCGCTGAAATCGCATCTGTGAGGCTGTGCACCACAGATGCACTTGTCGGTGTCATCAAAGCTATGCTCATGTGTATCAATTTTGATTTCTGCATAGGACTTGCCGTCAAGGGCTGAATTGATATCAAAAACGGGTACAAAATCACTTCCTTTATCATATCTTACAAAGAAGCAATCAGTTT
>JAZNUW010000009.1:0-17647 GCA_045592465.1 Acutalibacteraceae bacterium
TGGTGGGCAGGGGTGGATTCGAACCACCGAAGTCGTTGACGGCAGATTTACAGTCTGCTCCCTTTGGCCACTCGGGAACCTACCCATATAAAAAACTGGAGCTGGTGGACGGACTCGAACCCCCGACCTGCTGATTACAAATCAGCTGCTCTACCAACTGAGCTACACCAGCTTATTAGCTATCTGCGAGTTTGTTCTCGCCGAATGCTTGAATATAATATCATAAGCGCTTTGATATGTCAATACCTTTTTTCAAATTTTTTTGAGATTTTTTTAATGGCGGATTTTAGTGCCCGAAGGGTCTGTTTTTCTGCCTTCGGGTGGGTGCGGCGGCTCCGTGCCCGGATGAAATCCGGGCCGGCGGCGCGTCGCCGTAAAATCGCTGCGCGATTTTAACGGAGCCGCCTGCACTGCAGACCTGCCTCTTCGTCAGATGGTAGGGATTTGGGTTTTTTCAAAAAATAAAATTTTTTGCTGTTTTCTATTGCATATGCCACCGATGTGTGGTATAATCACTTTCAAATTTAATAAATCCCGATGAAGCTCTGAGAATTGCCGAAGCAAAACTGAGAGTGAAGGGAACTCTGGAGAATCTCTTAAATGAGTGCCGAAGGTGCAAGGGTCAAACCGAATCTCTCAGGCAAAAGGATAGAGTTAAAAATTATGATTCACAGTCATAAACTGCAATTATTTTGCATATGCTTTTTTCAGAGTTGCCTTTGGCAGCTCTTTTATTTTTCCTTTTTCTCCATAATAATAAAAAGGAGTGTTTTCTATGGACGCAGTACTTTCAGTAGTACAAAAAATCAACTTTTATCTTTCCGACTACATACTTGTCTTTCTTCTTGTGGGTACCGGTCTGTTCTTCACGGTTAAAACCCGCTTTGTGCAGGTGCGCTGCTTCGGTGAAGGCATGAAGCAGGTTTTCGGCGGCATTTTCTCAAAGGATAAGTCAGCTTCAGGCATAAGTTCCTTCCAGGCGCTTGCCACAGCTATTGCCGCACAGGTGGGCACAGGCAACATTGTTGGTGCATGCGGTGCCATACTCGTGGGCGGCCCCGGTGCAGTTTTCTGGATGTGGATAATTGCCTTCTTCGGCATGGCAACTATTTATGCTGAGGCAGTGCTGGCTCAGGAAACCAAAGAGGTTCAGCCTGACGGTACTGTTGCCGGCGGTCCCGTTTTCTATATAAGAAAGGCTTTCCCGGGTACCTTTGGCAAGGCTATTTCAGTTTTCTTCTCATTTGCAACCGTTCTTGCCCTTGGTTTTATGGGTGCTATGGTGCAGTCAAATTCCATAAGCTCAGCCTGCTACACAGCCTTTGGCGTTCCCAACTGGGTTGTAGGCCTTATCATCGCTTCACTGGCAGGTCTTGTTTTCCTCGGCGGTGTCAAGCGCCTTGCATCTGTAACTGAAAAGCTTGTTCCCGTTATGGCTCTGCTTTATATTGTGGGCGGTGTTATTATACTTGTTGCAAGAGCAAAATATCTGCCCGAAACCTTTGCCATGATTTTCAGATATGCCTTCAGACCTGATGCAATTATTGGCGGCGGACTTGGCTATGCCTTTAAAACTGCCATCAGCCAGGGCGTAAAAAGAGGTCTTTTCTCAAACGAAGCAGGTATGGGTTCAACTCCTCACGCACATGCACTTGCAGAGGTTAAAAAGCCTCACGACCAGGGCATAAGCGCTATGATAGGCGTGTTTATTGACACATTTGTTGTGCTGACAATGACTGCTCTTGTTGTTATTTCAGTGCTTTATGCAGGTGACGGCATACTTTCTTCAGGTGTTGCGCCCGACGGTGTGAGCAAGGCCAATATGGCTCAGCTTGCCTTCTCAGGTGTTTTCGGCGATAAGGCGGGAAGCATCTTTGTTGCAACATGTCTTCTCTTCTTTGCCTTCTCAACAATTATCAGCTGGAACTATTTCGGCAGAATCAATGCAGTGGCTCTCTTCGGCAAGAAGTTTGTGCCTGTTTATATGATAATTGCAGTTGTCTTCGTTTTCCTCGGCTCATGTCTTTCAAACGACCTTGTCTGGGAGCTGACAGATATGTTTAACCAGCTTATGGTTATTCCTAACGTACCTGCGCTGCTCGCGCTGTCAGGTGTAGTTGTTGCGACTGCGAAGAAAAACAAGAAATAAGATTTCTCCTTCTCTCACTCATATATAGGGAAAAGGCTGTCCGTCACGGGCAGTCTTTTTCTGTGTCGGGGGAAGTTTTTATACAAGGCGGGTTCGGGCGGCTCCACAACCGAAGAAACTTCGGTTCGGCTGCCGCAGGCAGCCGTGAATCGCTTTGGCGATTCAGTGGAGCCGCCCCTTGCACACACTCCCCATAATTATCTCAATCGAAAATGTTTTCATGATACATAATTCATAATTCATAATTATCTTACGGGGTGATATGTTTGAACTGCTGCATTACAGACCTTAGAAACAAGGAAGTTATTTCTGCCAAAAGCGGGTGCCGCCTCGGCTTTGTTTCAGATGTTGAAATAGACACCTGCTCAGGGTGCCTGACAGCCATAATCATATGGGGCAGAAGCCGCTGCTTCGGGCTTATGGGCAGGGAGGAGGATATAAGAATATGCTGGAAGGATATCGAGGTCATAGGAGAGGACACTGTTATAGTCTGCGGTGAAGCCTGCTGCGGCAACAAGCAGAATTCCCAACGGGCCAAGCGGAATTTTCTTGAAGGGTTGTTCAAATACTGGTAAAATATAATAAATCAGTGATAAAAAAGAAAATAACTATTGCAGTTTTGTGAATTTTTTGATACTATAACCATATATGAAAAATAATCATAAAAGGAGAAAGAAATATGGCAGAACTTAAAAATCAAGCTTTACTCAGCAAGCTCTCTCTTGAAGAGAAGGTGGGCATCTGTTCAGGTAAGGACTTCTGGAATCTTAAGGCTGTGCCTCAGCTTGACATTCCCGAAATTATGGTCACTGACGGCCCTCACGGTCTGAGAAAAAAGAATCCTGAAGGAAAACAGGGCGGTCTGAGCGATTCAGTGCCCACAACAGCATTCCCCACAGCAGCAACAACAGCCTGTTCATGGGACCCTGCACTTATTTATGAAATGGGTGTGGCTCTGGGTGAAGAATGTCTTCAGGAAAAGGTAAGCGTAATTCTCGGCCCCGGTGTAAATATGAAGCGTTCACCTCTTTGCGGCAGAAACTTTGAATATTTTTCAGAGGATCCCCTTCTTGCAGGTGAAATTGCTGCAGGCTGGATAAACGGTGTGCAGTCACTTGACGTTGGCACATCAATGAAGCATTTTGCGGCAAACTCACAGGAAACACGCAGAATGACTATCGACAGCGTTGTTGATGAAAGAGCTCTTCGTGAAATCTATCTGCCTGCTTTCGAAATTGCAGTCAAAAAGGCTCAGCCCTGGACAATAATGAATGCTTACAACAGACTCAACGGCACATACTGCTCAGAAAACAAGCACCTTCAGGAAGAAATTCTTCGTGACGAGTGGGGCTTCAAGGGTATTGTTGTAACTGACTGGGGTGCAGCAAATGACAGAGTACAGGGTATGTTAAACGGCAACGAGCTTGAAATGCCCTCATCAGGCGGCTATAACGACAATAAGGTTATTGCTGCAGTTAAAAACGGCACTCTCGATGAGGAAGTTGTTGACAAGCGCGCTGACGCAATGCTTTCTCTTATGCTTAAATCAAAGGCAGCACTCAAAGACGGTTACACCTATGATAAGGACGCTCACAATGACCTTGCTGCTAAAATTGCATCACAGAGCATGGTGCTTCTCAAAAACGAAGGCGGAATTCTTCCCCTTGCTGCTGATAAGAAAATTGCAGTTATCGGTGAAATGGCACGTGCACCCCGTTATCAGGGCGCAGGCAGCTCCATTCTTAATCCTCCCAAGCTCACAGATGCCATGGAAGGTCTTGAGGCTTGCGGCGTGAAGGCAAGCTACGCACCCGGCTATGACAAGAAAAAGGATGTTGTTTCTGATGTTATGGTTGCTGATGCATGCAAGGTTGCTGCCGAGGCAGATGTTGTGCTTGTTTTCATCGGTCTGACAGAAGAATATGAATCAGAGGGCTATGACAGAAAGCATCTCGGTCTTCCCGCATCACACAATAACCTTGTGGAAGAAATTGCCAAGGTCAACAGCAACGTTGTTGTTGTGCTTTCAGGCGGTTCACCTGTGCTTATGCCCTGGCTCGGCAAGGTCAAGGCTGTGCTTAACGGCTATCTCGGCGGTCAGGCAAGCGGTACTGCTGTGGCTGAGCTTCTCACAGGCAAGGTTAATCCCTCAGGTAAGCTTGCTGAAACCTATCCTCTTTCACTTGAAGATGTGCCCTGCGTTAAATACTATCCCGGCACAGAGCTTCTTGCAGAGCATAAGGAAGGCATCTATATCGGCTACAGATATTACGATTCAGCCAAGAAGGATGTTCTCTTCCCCTTCGGCTTCGGTCTTTCCTACACTGAGTTTGAATACAGCGATCTTAAGCTCAGCGCAGACAGCATAAAGGATACAGAGACACTCACTCTTACATATAAGGTGAAGAATGTGGGCACTGTTGACGGTGCAGAGGTTTCACAGGTTTATGTCAGCGACAAGGAAAGCACAATCTATCGCCCTGCAAAAGAACTTCGCGCATTCAACAAGGTCTTCCTCAAGGCAGGCGAAGAAAAGGAAATCACAATCGAGCTTTCAAAGAGAGCTTTCGCATATTTCAATGTCAATATCAACGACTGGCATGTTGAAAGCGGTGAATTTGATATTCTCGTTGGTGCTTCATCACGCGATATCAGACTTTCAGCAGCTGTAAATGTTGAAAGCACAGTTGAAGCAGTTGTGCCCGATTACAGAGAGAGCGCACCCTGCTACTATTCAGTTGACGTGCAGAATATTGGTGACAGCGAATTTGAGGCTGTGCTCGGCCACGCAATTCCCGTCAGACAGCTTGACAAGTCAATGAAGCTCACACTTGCAAACTCACTGGGCGATGCAAAGCACACCAAGTGGGGCGGAAGAATCAACAACCTTATCAACAAGATTATGGATATGGCATTCAAGCCCGATGACCCCAACGGCGGCATGATGAAGGCTATGGCTCTTGAAATTCCCATTAGAAACTTCATCACAATGAGCATGGGCGTCTTCTCAGAGGATATGGCAAACGGACTTCTTCTCATCCTCAACGGCGACGGTGCAGGCAAGGGCCTGGGCAAGATTCTTGCAGGAATTATTCCCGCAATCGGCAAGCTCCCCGCACTTATCAAGTCAATCTGATTTATTCACACAAAATTTTACCGGGACTTTCTGAAAGTCCCGGTTTTTCTATTGACGTAACAGACGAAGGATGTATAATAACAAGGACTAAAAAACAATAGAGGAAATTTATGAAAAAGAAAAATTCGATGCTTGAGGGAAGTCCTCTAAAAAGTATTCTGATGTTTGCTCTGCCTGTAATGGCATCGTCAATGCTTCAGTATAATTACAGCCTTGTGGATAACATCATAGTCGGCAGATATGTCAGTGAGCAGGCTCTTGCCGCGGTGGGTACGGTGGGGCCCATAAACTCGTTTATCATAGGCGCTGCACTGGGTCTGACAACAGGCTTTTCCATTCCCGTAACCCACGCATACGGTGAGGGCAACAAAGAAAAGCTTTCCCGATTTGCAGGCAGCAGTGTTTCCCTGGCGTTTATTGTGGGCTGTGTTATAGCAGTGGCGGCACATATAATTTCACCCTTTCTGCTTCGCCTTATCGGTACCCCTGCCGAAATAACGGGTCTGTCGTCAGCATATATAAATATTCTTTATTACGGTGTACCCGTACAGATGCTCTCAAACAATTTCACTGCCCTTGCAAGAAGTGTGGGGGAAAGCAGAAAGCCCCTTTATTTTTTCTGTGTGAGTGTGGTTGTCAATTTATGCCTTGACCTGCTTTTTGTCAAGGAGCTTGGCATGGGTGTTGAGGGTGCTGCACTTGCAACGCTTATTTCTCACTGCACTGTGTGTGCTATGGGTGCTGTTTATATTTTCCGTTTCAACAAAGAAATAGACATAAGAAAAACTGACCTGGTACCCCGTAAGAAAACGGTCTTTAAGCAGATCAGCCTGGGAATACCCGTTTCAATTCAGTTTACGGTGACGGCTGTAGGCTCAATGTGTCTGCAGAGTGTGGTCAATTCCTTCGGAACAAATGTCATAGCAGGCTTCACTGCGGCAAACCGTGTTGAAAACCTGACCAATATCCCCATGTCGGGGCTCGGCGTTGCAACCCAGACCTTTGTGGGTCAGAATTACGGTGCAGGCAGATATGACAGAATCGTCAGCGGTGTCAGAAAGATTTTTCTGCTTGACCTTATGGTGTCGGTTGTGATGAGCCTGACCCTTTATTTCATGGGCGAGAGTGTTGTGTCACTTTTCAGCGCGGATATGAGCCCCGAAATTATGGTGGCGGCAAAAAGATATATCCTTGCAATTTCACAGTGCTACAGTCTTGTGGCTGTGCTGTTTGTTATGCGCAACACCCTGCAGGGTCTTGGCTTCACCTATGCGAATTCGGTTGCAGGCATAGGCGAATTTTTCGGCAGACTTGCAGTTGCATTCATTCTCACACCTGCTCTGGGCTTTGATGCGGTGTGCTATGCAGGGCCTGCAGCATGGCTTCTTGCAGATATTCCTCTTATAATTATATATCTGACCAAGCGCAGAAAATTTATGACTCTCAGCCGTCAGCAGGCTGAGCTTAAATAAAAAGACGACCACCCGAAGGAAAAGCCTTCACGGGTGGTCTTTTATTATGAGGAAATCTTTTTATCCGCTGAAGCTGAAGGTGATAAGGCTTGTTATCTTATAGCTTTTCACATCGTCGTCATATTGGGTGTCACCGATAGTGAAGCCCTTTATGTCGCTTCTGAATTTCTTGCAAAGACCGGCAGTCACCTTTTCGGTCAGGCTGTGAGCCGAATATGCCGATTTGCCAAGGGGTGAAAAGCAGTTGAGTCTTATAACAATTTCCGACACAGAGCAATCACTGCCGTCCTCCTGTTGAGTGAAGGTGACAGAGTTTTCCTTGCAGGAAAAGGAAAAATAGGTTTCTCTGATAGGTACGGGCAAGCCCTCGGTGTCATAGGCTCTTATGGCCTTGCCCAGCTTTGAGAGGGTGTCGTCTTCGTTGATGAAGGCTATGAGGCTTGTTATGAGATTTGTGGAATATTGCATACTATCCCTCCCTGTGAACAATTGCCCACATATATAAGGGCTCGGAAAGGCGATGAACTATTTCATAATGGTCAACACCGTAGGAATTTTCACCGAAGGTCAGACGGCAGTTGATGCCGTCAATGCTGCCAAGGTCAACACCGGGGTCGCATATAAGCAGATATTTATTCAGTCCGTCATAGCCAAGCTCAGTGGGCACGCCGCTGAGATAAAGCTTGTTTTTATATCTCAGGGGCTGCAGAAAAGCATAAAAGTCGAAGCTTTTTGTGTCGGTGGCAGAGATATATGACATTTTCACGCCGTATTTATCGAAAAGACTGTTTCTGAGAAGTTTATTTACTGACACAGTAAAAGCCTCCGTCTTTGAGAATTGAGCCTGCCTCCGCTATGGCAAGCTGTCGCTTCTGAAGTGCCAGCCTGAGCTCTTTTTCAGGATTTCTCTTTATAGTCATATCGCCTGCCTTATAGCTTTCATAGGAATCGATATCGCTCATGCGTTTTATGAAAAAATAAAAGTTTGCAACAGCTGCGGCCGTAAGGGTTATCAGGGGGTCATTTTCATCAGTGCCGTCTTTAAGACGTGCCATCACCCAGTCAAGACCCCTTGAGCAGCAGGGCAGAAGCTCCTCGCTGCTGAAGCCTTTCGAGGTTTCATAGGTGCACAGTACTGCGTAAACATCACTGACATTTATCATGGCATTTCACCCATTAAGCAAGTGTGAAAACCTTTGAAGCGTCGCCGTAAATCTTTGAGAAGCCTGCAATTGATGTGATAGCAGCTCTTTCAAGCTGACGGTCAATGAGCTTGTCATATTCGGTGATAACATTACCTGCCTGCACCTTTTCAAGAGCACAGCCCTTATCAAGGCCGATAAGAGATTTTTCACCCACGTTGCCGTTTTTATAAAGCTCTGCACCGAAGGGAGTGATGAGCTTGCCTGTTGAGTGGAAGTCAAGACCTGTGTAGGCATCTCTGAATTCGCTCATCTTAAGAAGCTGGGGAAGCATATCAGGTGAGGCGATGATAGTTGTGAGTGTGTAGGGTGAAAACTTGTTCCAGAAATCAACGAGGTCACTGTAGGTGAGCTCTGAGCCTGAAGCAGAAACAACCTCGGCAGGGTTATTGTTGCCGTCGCCGTTTTTAAGCACATTGATAGCATCGCTGAGCTGAGCGCGTGCGATAGCCGCACCAATCTGTCTGAGAGTGACAGTGAAAAGGTCAAGACGCTGAAAACGGATTGCTTCATAGGATGCGCTGAGAATTCTGCCGCGCTTGTGGAGTCTGACAAGATTTTCCTGAGTGGTGATTTTTGTTTCGGGGATGAAGGCACCCTCATTCACAACGCCTGCAGCCTGCTCTTCGGCAGGTGAGCATGTGATAGTGCGATAATCCATGCCGTCAATTGTTGTGGTTGTTGCCACAATTTTTGAAACAAGGTCAGCCTCTGCAATACCCTGAGCAACTGCTCTTGAAACATATTCGGGGAAGAGGGCGGCTGAGTCTGAGGTCTTGAAAAACTTTTCAACGGTGTCGCTGTTTCTGCCGCTGACCTTGATATCAAAGCGCTTGAGCTGACGCTGATAGGCATCAAGACCCTCAAGGGCAGTGCCTGCATAGTTTTCACTGGGGTCAACGCTTTCAAGAGCCTGTGTGAAGGATTTGCCTGTGCCGTAAAGGCCTTTGTCGAGTTTGATGTTGTCGAATGTCATATTAAAAAATACCTCCTGTTATCAGAGAATGATGCTGATTTTTTTGTCATCTGTGTCAACGGCTGTCACGAGAAGCTCTCTGCCGTTTTCGTTTACTGCAGCATTACCATTGCCGTCACCTGCAAGCTTGTTATAGCCGACAGTGGGAGCTGTGCCTGTGTAAGAAAGCACTGCATAGCCTTTGAGGGCAACTGTGATATATCTGCCTCTTACGCCTGTGCACACACCGCAGAACTTTTCGCCTGAGGCTGCCGCAGTACCGGTGCAGTTTTCCTTAAGTGCAACTGCCATGCCGGGAACAATATTTTCTTCTGTGTAAAGGGTTACTTCTTTTGTGTCAAAACCTGTGATTTCGGGGTACATATAAAATCCTCCTTAAATAATAAAGTCGTTGTTGTCAGGTGAGTTTTTCTGAGCTATGGGTCTGAGCTGAGGGGCAGGGGGCATAATTGCCGTGGCCTGCTTTGAAAGGTCATCCCTGAGCTGTCTGAGTGAAGAAATCTCCATATGAGAGCAGCTTTCGTTGAAGTGGCTGATATTCACACCGGGCATAATAATCATGGCGCTGCGTGAAATGTCCTCGAGAAGCTGACTCTTGTAATGTCTGGCATCATCTGCCATTTTTTCAAGGGATGAAATATAGCTGCAGATATCCTTTGCCTGTGACGGAGTAATAACCGTGTCTTCTGACATTGATTTGATAATATCAAGGCTGTTCAGTTTAACCGCCTCCTTTATGCTGAATGATTTTGTTACGCCTGCATTTCTCTGGGCAGGAACTGCAACAAAGGACCACTCATAGGCGTCACTTATGTCTGTGAGAATGCCGTAGCAGAGCTTTCCTTTATAGGACTTTCCTTTGATGTGGGCACATTCGTGTGCCTTCATGTTTTTGCCGCAGATGCTGCAGACTGTCTTTTTTGCGGCGCAGCCTACACTGACCTCTTTTTTTATGCCGGCATCGATTTCTTTTATCAGGTCGGCATTTGATTCGGTTCTGACCATATAGGCCTCAGCCTTGAGGGCGGTGTATTTTTCGCCGTAGGATGTGGTTTTTGACGCGTCCGTTTCAGTGTAGCAATAGAAAATTCTTGCCGTCTGGTCTTCGGAACGCATGCTGTGGTTTGAAATGCCCGTTCTGCCCACAAAAAGCTCTTCAAGAGCCTTGAGGGCAGTTTCACTGAAACACTCGTTGTCGCGGTCGATTTCGTTGTCACAAAGGGTGATGGGGAAAATATAGACCTGCTCCTGTGTCAGCGCAGTTCGGGTGTGCTTGTTGATAAGGGCGAGCTTCTGCTCATTTGTGAGCTTACTGTTCAGTGGTGTTTCCTCCTGTCTGTGAAAGAATTTGCTGTGTCTGAGCGTTGTAATAGTTGCTTCGTGCAATTTCTGAAATATCCTGAAGAGTGACATTTTCCCAGACTATGTCAAAGTCACAGTCATAGCCGCGAAGAGTGAGAAATGTGCGGCAGATTTTTCTTATTACCGGGGTTATTTCACGGCGGTAATAGTCGATTTCACTTGTGAGAATATCTGACTGCTGTGAGCTCATACGTTCTGTTGAGGACCAGCTCAGGCCCAACAGAAACGGCGGAATGCCGAGCTTTGCAACTATCTGCTCAAGAAGCTGTCTGACAGGCACCTCACTGTCGGGAATCTGATTGTCGGCGCCTATTGCCTTGATGCTCACATCACCAACGGCAACGAAATCCCTGACGGCTCCTCCGCCCTGCATGGTACGTCCCCACTCTTTAGCCACCTGCATAGCGCGTTCCTTGGCATAAGCCTTGTCAACGGCGTCATTCTGAGGCTTATATGTCACTGCAAATCTGACGTTGCCCAGGCGCTCCCAGTTAATGCCGATGGTATTATAGATTTTAAGAAGAATGTCGCTGACAAAGGGCAGGCCTCTGAGCACTGATGTGCCGTAAAGCTTGCCGGGTTCAGGGTTGTGGGCAGCCAGAAGAATCAGTGAGGGATATTTCACCGGCACAAAGGTGCCCTGACCGTTATCGGCTGAAACAACAACGTCAAGAGGCGAAGAGCCCTCGCTGAGAGTGACATTCCTGATGTCGCTGTTATAAAGGTGAGTGAGGGTGTTGCCGCTGACAACCATTTCACCAATGGCGGTGCCGTAGGTGATAAGCTGCTCAAAAAAGCTTGAAACAAAGGCGTCAATACCCTGTGAGGTGCCGCCCACATTGACATTTCTGAGAAAATGCTCAAGCTCCTTTTGTGCACCGTAATTTTCACACTCAACCTCAAAGCAGCCCAGAAGACGGACGGTTTTCATAATTGCCGCATCGATAATGGGCACAGCTTCACGAAGGGACTTATAAAGTGAATAGTCGCAGTCTCTCTGGGGGATATAGCTGCCAAGGGACAGAAACGGGTGGGCATTGTTGCCTGTTTGCGGAACTGCAAAGGCGTCGGCGTGATCGGCGGTGGTTTTGCGTTTTCTTAATGCCAAAATAATCTCCTTTCTCAATTGGACCTTTCTGTCGAAAAGACAAAGAAGTCCTCTTGTTTTTCCTGTGACAGAATTGTTGAAACGAAATATCTGATTTCGTCCATGGCGTGGTCATTTTCTTTTTTTGGTGTATCCTTGCCTGCTCCTTCATCCCAACGGTAAAGGGAAAACTCCTTAAGTGCCCATTTGCAGGCGGGGGAGATGACTATATGACCTTGCCTGAAGGCTCCCTGCACTTTGCGTATGCCGTCTGTGACATCGTTTTTTGCCTTGATGACTCTGAATTTGCCGTGACGGTTTATGCACTCAATAAAAGAGGCTGCCGATGGGTCAACAACAATTGCTTCTATTGACAGACCCTTCGTAAAGTCAAGGAGCTTTTCATAGTACTCTTCATCGGTGAGCTGCTGACCCTCGTGGCGCGATGAATAATAAAACTCATCGAAGCGGTACCACACATCACCTGAAAGCCCCCACAGACCAAAGGAGGTGGGGTTAACGGTGCCGTAATCGCAGGAAATGTAATATTTTTCAAAAACAGAAACGGGAGGCGCGGCAACATATCTGCCGTTTGCGATTTCGGGGTAAACAAGACCGTTTGTGGCAACCCATCTGCCAAGCACGAAGCGCTCATAAAAGGCACCGCTGTAAAGGCTTTCATAGCGCCTTATAATCTGCTTTGAAAGTGAGGGGTTATCACGCATAAGAAAATGCAGATAAAGGCAGTTTTTTTCTTCAGCCTTTTTAATCCACTCCTCATAAAACCAGTGCATGGGATTTTCGGGGTTACAGTTGAACCAGAATTTAGAGCCTGAAAGTGAACACCTGGCAAGAGCCTGTTCACAGAATGAACGCGGCATAAGAGCAACCTCGTCAAGAAGAACTCCGCCAAGGGTCATGCCCTGAATAAGTGAGGCAGAGCTTTCGTCCTTGCCTCCGAAAAGATAAAACCTGTTTGTTCTGCCCTTGTAGCTTATGATAATCAGATTCTGTGACAGCTTCTCCTTGCAATCAAAACCCATACCCCTGAGCGTGCTTAGAAGGGGAACAACAATGTTTCTTTTCAGAGAGGTTACGGTTTTGCCGCAAAGTGCAAAGGAAGTGTCGTTAAAGCTGAAAAATGCCCACGCCACAAAGGATAATGCCATACAGGTTGTCTTTCCGCTTCTGACTGCACCGTCGCAGATAATGGCATCATAAGTGCAAAGCTCTGAAGACGGATGCCACCACGACAGTACAGTAAGCTGCTTTTTCGAAAAGGAATCATAACTGCTTTTATTCATCTGATTCATCTCTCAGGGCGGCGGCACTCTTTTCAATGGCAGAAAAAATTGAGCTTTCACTGCCACCGCTGCAGTCTGTTATTTCCTTCAGCTTTTCCAGGGCCTTCTGGCGGTCAAAAAATTTGATTTCTATATCTCCGCCCTTTTTTCTTTTGATTTCTGCAATATTGAAAAGGTCCATATTTTCAATGGCCTCCCTGGTCACATCGTCACTGAAAACCAGTGAAACAGCATCGCTGACACAACCGAAGGCAAGTCGTGCAAAGCCCATGGCTATATCGTTGTCAGTGGCCCTTCGTTGCTTGTCAAGACGTGCAATTTCCTGTGTTATCTCCTGGCGGCGAAGCAGCCGAAGGGCAGATTTTTCAGGAAAAATATAACCTGATTTCGCGGCTGATTCTCTCGCGTTACGGTTAAGGCTATACCAGGTGCAGAAAAGTTTTTCTTTGGATGTTAACTCTTTTATGCTTATTGCTCCTTTCGCAGGTGATTTGAATTTTTGCCTCCCACCTATAGGCTGTAGTGAAGAAAAAAGTGACGCTTTTTTTCACAAAGCAGGCTTAAAGACGGAAATATTTCCCGCAAAGGCATAAAAATGAATTTTTTATGAAAAAAATATTGACAAAAGTTGAAAGTCGATATATAATTAAACCAAGTTAGAGGCTAAGCCTTCGGCTAATATTAAAAGGAGGAAGAATATAATGAGAGAATTCCTTGAAAAGTATTGGGACGAAATCGTAGCTCTTTTCGACAAGATCTACAACGCAATCAAAGAATATGTTCTTGCTAACGAAGAAAAATAATTGATGGTTCCTTGTTTTAAAATTTGAAATTTTAAAATAAAAATCCACCCCAGACGGGGTGGATTTTTTCTTTGTCAGAAACAAAAAACAGGGGAATATGACAGACTAATATCTAAAAATGAATTTTTTTTGAATTAACTATTGACATTATTTAAAGCAGGATATATAATAAAATCAAGCTAAGGGCGTAAGTCCGAAGGTTAATCTTATAAGGAGGAAATTAACAATGGCAGAATGGATTAAGGAAAACTGGTCAGATATCGTTGCTTTCTTCGATAAGCTCTATGCAATCATCATCGAACTCATTGGCTAATTTTTATCTACTGTTTTAAAATTTGAAATTTTAAAATTGGGGAGCTACCGTAAGGTGGCTCTTCTTTTTTATGCCGAAGATAAAGGAACATAAGTCAAGTGGGGGAAGTTTCATCAGTTAGGTTCCTTGTTTTGGAACAGGTCAGTCTCATTTCCGCTCAAGCCGCGGGGGCTCTTACTTTTGTCGCACAGGACAAAAGTATGGCCTGTCCGGTAGGACAGTAAAAACTTTTATATTCCATAAAAAGCAACCGAACTGATGAAACTCCCACTTAACTTATAATTTTTAAACGAATTGCGCTTCATAAAAAAATTCCCAAAACCTATTTATTTTGCAGAAAATTTATAATATAATAAGGTTTAATCGGAATATAATCTGCAATCAGGAATTGCCCTTTGGTGCTTAGTCGGTCGCAATTCCGCATTCCGCATTCAAATCCACTTCCGGGAGGTGTAAGACTGTGTCAGGCTTTTCAGCAGTGCTTAAAAACAGCATAGAATACGGCAGCATTATTCATGCCATAAAAGAAAACAGAGTGCCTATGGGCGTAATCGGTCTTACGCCGGTGCATAAGGCTCACTATATATCCTCACTTGGTGAAGAGCTTGGCAGAATGAGCCTTGTTATCTGCCCCGATGAGGGAACAGCAAGCAAAATGTGCGATGACCTGAATACCTTTTCATCAGGCGCCGTGGTCTACCCGGCAAGGGATTATAGCTTCAGGCCCTCAGACACCCAGTCAAGAGAATTTGAGCAAAGACGAATAGGCGTGCTCTCAAAAATGCTTTCGGGCGAATGCAGATATGTGCTCTGCTCAGCGGAAGCAGCAATGCAGCTCACCCTGCCTTGCCATGAGCTTATAAAGCGTACCCTCACACTCAGAAGCGGCGAGGATATGGCACAGAATAAAATAATACGCACCCTGCTTTCGGCAGGCTATGTCCGTCACGACCAGGTTGACGGTACGGGACAGTTTTCTATAAGAGGCGGAATTCTCGATGTGTTTCCGCCATCATATTCACAGCCGGTGAGAATCGAATTCTGGGGCGACACAGTGGATTCAATATCCCTTTTTGACATTGAAACACAAAGAAGAACAGATGTTATTGACGAAATCAGCATAACTCCGTCTATGGAGGTGCTCTTTGATTCAGCCGAGGAGATGAAAGAAAAACTGGAGGCTTTTGTTGCCACCGTCAAGGGCAAGGGCAGTGTTAAGGTGAAGGCATCAATAGGCGAAGACATTGAAAAGCTTTCACATTATATAAATGTCAGCGCAAGTGACAGATATCTTTCCCTTGCCTATAGTGAGCTTCACACCGTCTTTGATTATCTGGGCGACGGCCTTGTGTTCGTGTGTGAAAGCGCTTCGGTCAAGCAGAAATTCACTGCGGCTCATCAGCTTCTTTTTGAGGATGTGCGCACTATGTTTGAAGACGGAGTGCTCACAAAGGGCCTTGACAGATATGCCCTTGAGTGGAACGAGCTTCTCTCCCTTTATGAAAAGAAGGGCGCAGTTTTCGTTGATAACCTGACAAGAGGCTCCTTTGATGTGCCTGTCAGGGAGCTTGTGAGTGTCACCGCAGGTCAGCTTTCCCGCTGGGACGGCACTCTGAGCTACCTTATAGAGGATATTGAGCCCCTGCTCAAGAGAAAATATGCCGTTACAGTTATGGCAGGCACCGAAAAAAGCGCTAAGGAATTAGCCTATGACCTTGAAACAGAGGGTCTAAAGGCTCATTATTTCCCTGTTGTACCCGGGGAGTTTCCAAAAGCCAGTGTGAGTGTTCTTGCCGGCACTGTCAGCTCAGGCTTTGAATATAATTCCCTTTCGTTTTCGCTTTTCACCTATGGCAAAAACACAGGTGCAGCGCCTGCAAAGCCCAAAAAGAAATTCAAGCAGGGCAAGGGCATAACCTCCCTTGAAGAAATATCAAAGGGAGACTATATAGTTCACGCCGTTTACGGCATAGGCATATTCGACGGCATAAAGACTATGCGCGTTGACACCGCAATAAAGGATTTTATCAAGATTAACTACCGCGGCACCGATGTTTTATATCTGCCCGTAACACAGCTTGATTTAATCAGCAAATACATTTCACCCAAGGATACGGATAAGGCTGTGAAGCTCAACAGACTCGGCTCAGACGAGTGGAAAAAAACACAGCGCAGAGTCAAGGCGGCAGTCAGGGATATGGCTGCAGAGCTGACAAAGATTTATTCAGCAAGAATGAACACCCCGGGCTTTGCCTTTTCACCTGATATGGATATGCAGAACGACTTTGAGCGTCGCTTTGAATTTGAAGAAACAGATGACCAGATTGAAGCCACAAACGAAATAAAACGCGATATGGAAAGACACGCACCTATGGACAGACTCCTGTGCGGTGATGTTGGCTTCGGCAAAACAGAGGTTGCTCTCAGAGCTGCCTTCAAGTGCATAGCAGACGGCAAGCAGTGTGCAATTCTTGTGCCCACAACCATATTGGCATTTCAGCATTATCAGACTATAAAAAAGCGCTTTGACGGCTTCCCTGTTGAAATTGAAATGATTTCCCGCTTCAGAACACCTGCACAGCGCACAAAAATAAAAAAGCGTCTCAAGCAGGGAAGTATTGATATTATTGTGGGCACTCACTCACTTATTGCAAAAACAGTTGAGTTCAAGGATTTAGGTCTGCTTATTGTCGATGAGGAACAGCGCTTCGGTGTGGCGCAGAAGGAAAAGCTCAAAGAAAAATTCCCCCTGGTGGACGTGCTGACACTTTCGGCAACACCTATCCCGCGTACCCTTAATATGGCTATGGCAGGCATAAGGGATATGTCAATTCTTGAAATTCCTCCCGTGGGCAGACACCCGGTGCAGACCTATGTCACACCTCACAATATGGCAGTGCTTGCCGAGGCTATGGAAAGAGAGCTGCGCCGAGGCGGTCAGGTTTATTATCTGCATAACAAGGTGGAAACCATCGAAAAAACTGCGGCTAAGATAAAGGAATTCCTGCCCGATGCTAAAATAGGCATAGGCCACGGCAAAATGAGCGAGGAAGAGCTCAGCGAGGTCTGGCGTCAGCTTCTGGAAAATGAAATTGACATTCTCGTGTGCACAACCATTATAGAAACAGGCGTTGACGTGCCTAACGCAAACACCCTTATTATTGAAGACGCAGACCGTCTTGGTCTTGCCCAGCTTCACCAGATAAGAGGCCGTGTGGGCAGAAGTCAGCGACGCGCCTTTGCATATTTCACCTATAACGACACAAAGGCACTGAGCGAAATTGCCCAGCGCAGACTTTCTGCTATCAGAGAGTTTACCCAGTTCGGCTCAGGCTTCAGAATTGCTCAGCGCGACCTTGAAATAAGAGGTGCAGGCAACATCTTAGGCGCTCAGCAGCACGGCCATATGGAAGCTGTGGGCTACGATATGTATCTTCAGCTCTTAGGTGAGGCTATTGAAGAAGAAAGAACGGGTGAGGAAGCTCCCGAAAAAAGAGAGTGTGTTATTGACATCAGTGTTGATGCCCACATTCCCGAGGATTATATTGACTCGGTGAAAAACCGAATCTTTATGTATAAGCGAATTGCTTCAATTGAAACGGGCGAGGATGCTATGGATGTTATGGACGAATTCATTGACCGTTTCGGCGATCCGCCTGCAAGCGTGAAGGGCCTTGTTGATGTGGCACTTCTCAGAGCCTATGCTGCAAATCTCGGCATATATGAAATCAAGCAGGAAAAAGACAGCATAATAGCCTACCTCAACGACCTGCCCCCTGAAAGAATAATAGCCATAGCGGCCAATATGTCAGGCAAGGGCATGGTCAAGGCAGCAGGCGCAAC
>JAZNUW010000010.1:0-1515 GCA_045592465.1 Acutalibacteraceae bacterium
AAAACTACGCCCTCATCGCCGAGAATATATTCAGTAGCAAAGAGTCTGTCCTGACTGAAGTTTGCAAGACGGTAGAATCTGCCGAACTGAACAACGTTTCTGATTTCCTTATAAAGAGCAATATATTTTCTGTGAATCTCAAGCTCTTCTTCGGTGTACTTTGTAAGGTTGCCGCCTATTGACAGTGAACCCTGCATTGTGACATTGAATCTGAAATCAAAGTCATTTTTGCGGGAATATCTGTTTGTGTCGGTTACCCAGGCACGCATACACTTAATGGGATAAAGCATTGAGAAGCCCTGCTGAATATCCAGTCTGTCAAGCGGGTCTGTGTTGTCGCTTGTCCAGACCATATCAAAATGCGAAAGAGCACCCAGGTCAGCTCTGCCGCCGCCTGATGCGCAGCATTCAATCTGCAGTGAAGGATATTTGGCTTTAAGTCTGTCAGCTATTTCATAGACTGCTGCCGTGTGACGGTACCACAGCTCCTGAGGATTCTCAAGATTTTCTGCCCCTGTTTCGGAGTAGGCTCTGTTCATATCCCATTTAATATAGCTGATATCGTATTCGGTAAGCATTTTATCCATAACCGAGAACACATATTCCTTGACATCTTCTCTTGTCAGGTTAAGCACAAGCTGATTACGCAGCTCAGAAGCATTTCTTGTGTCATAGTGATATGCCCATTCGGGATGTGCTCTGTATAAATCCGAATCGGGATTAACCATCTCAGGCTCAAACCAGAGGCCGAAGCGCATTCCAAGGCTCTTGACCTTGTCTATAAGAGGTTTCAGGCCTTCGGGAAATTTTTCACTGTTGACATACCAGTCGCCCAGACCTGCATGGTCATCCTTGCGCTGACCGAACCAACCGTCGTCCATAACAAAAAGCTCACAGCCGATATCAGCGGCCAGCTCAGCAATTTTCTGCTGAGACTCTGAGCTGACGTCAAACCAGGTTGCCTCCCAGCTGTTGTAAAGCACTGGCAAGGGCTCCTTGGCAAAGCTTTTAGGCAATATATGCTCAACTGCATAGGCGTTCATCTGATTACTCATTTCACCGAAGCCTACGGTATATCCGCAATAGACAGACGGAGTAACAAACTCCTCCCCTGCTTTCAGGTTATATGAAAAGTCGAAATCATTTATGCCGATTACAGCTCTTGTTGTACCGGCAAAATCGCGGTGAATCTCAGCTTTGAAGTTGCCGCTCCAGGCAAGTGCCCCGAAATAGACATCACCGTATTTTTCATCGGCATTCTGTGAAAGAATGAGATAAGGATTCAGTGTATGGTCGCTGCCGCCCTTTCTGCTGTCATAGCAGAGTGTGCCGTTATTAACCACATTACTTTCAAGGCGGAATTCGCCTGCCCATGAGCCGTTTGTGTTGGTTGAAAGATAAGGCCTTTTTGAAGGCAGATTAAACTCACCTGAAGCAATTTTATCAAGAATAATCATACCCTCGGAATTGTTTCTGATTACTGCGTATCTTTCGATGATATCTGTGTTTTCTCTG
>JAZNUW010000011.1:0-56153 GCA_045592465.1 Acutalibacteraceae bacterium
ATTCCCGTGGCAACAAATATTGCAACGGCTGAGGCTCTTATCCACGCCCTTGAAAGAGGCGACCTTGACTGGAGAGAGATTGTCAGAAACGGCTGATTAAACAAAAACGAATAACCTAAAGGCGATGACGGAAAAGAGTAACCTTTCCACCACACTACAGAGAAAAGCACCTTAGGCTGGAAGTGCTTGTGCAGGGGAAAAGCGAAGACATTCCTGAGCTGACGATATGTCCGTTTGCCGCGTTAAGGCATCGAGTGGAGCGCGTATGCGTTCAATCGGGGTGGCACCGTGGAGCAAAGCTTCATCCCCAATGCGACAGGCATTGTGGATGAAGCTTTTTTAATTAGGGATTATGAATTAGGAATTATGAATTGCGGGGTCATCTGTCGAGATGGAAAGATTTCCCCCGCCAAGGAAGCATCAACGCGTTTTTGATTCTTTTTTCGCGGCAGAAAAAAGAATGCCTGCCCGGTGAGGGCAAAAGAAAATATGAGGAGGATGAATTATGGCAAAGTTAGAGCAAATTATTAACGGAAATTTCGAACAGTTGCTGAGAAAAATTGAAGACGGAATACAAAACGGCAGTGTTTCGGCCTCTGTTGAAGAAAAAAGTGATTTTATAAACGGTGATGCCAGATGCAGCGTCCGTGTTTTTGAGCGCTACAGCTATGCCGGCAACAACCGTGTGAGTCTGAGTGTGACACTGTTTCAGAATGGCGACGGGCCGATTCATCTTTCGGCTATTACCTCAGGCGGAAGTCAGGCAATGTTTTTCAAAATCAACACCTGGGGCGAAGAAGCCTTCCTCGATAAGCTGAGAGAAATATTATAAGAAAAGCTGAAGACGGAAAACAGCAACGCGTTTTTGATTCTTTTTTCGCGGCAGAAAAAAGAATGCCTGCCCGGCGAGGGCTTTGAAATGAAATTAATACACTGGAGGATAAATAATGGCATTGGTAACAAAATCAATCAAGGGCACACAGGATACACTGCCCTCAGAGAGCTACAAGATTCAGTTTGTTGAGCAGTCAGTTCTCGAAATTGCAAAAAATTACGGCTACAAAGAGATAAGAGTTCCCGTCTTTGAACATACGGAGCTTTTCCAGAGAGGTGTAGGCGACACAACAGACGTTGTGCAGAAGGAAATGTATACCTTCGACGATAAGGGCGGCAGAAGCATTACCCTTCGTCCCGAAGGCACTGCAGGCGTGGTGCGTTCATATATCGAGCACGGCCTCTTTAATGAGGCTCAGCCTCAGAAGGTCTGCTATCTTATTTCCTGCTATCGCTATGAAAAGCCTCAGGCAGGCAGACTCAGAGAGTTTCATCAGTTCGGCTGTGAGTGCTTCGGTACCGCTTCACCTGCTGCAGACGCTGAGCTTATCTCCCTTGTGAATGACATCTTCGCATTCCTTGATGTGAAAAATCTCAAAATTCAGATAAACTCTATCGGCTGTCCCGAATGCAGAAAGCACTATCACGAAGCTCTTCAGCAATATTTCGAGAGCAAAAAAGAGGAGCTTTGCGCTACTTGCCTTGGCAGACTTGAGAGAAATCCCATGAGAATTCTCGACTGTAAGAGCCCCGTCTGCTCAGAAATTGCAAAGGATGCACCCAAGGTAACAGACTATCTTTGCGACGAGTGTCATGACCACTTTGAAAAGGTTCAGCAGTACCTTGATGCTATGAATATTCCCTACGAGGTAAATCCCTCAATAGTCAGAGGTCTTGACTATTACACCAAAACAGTGTTCGAGTTTGTTTCAACTGAAATCGGCGCTCAGGGTACCGTTTGCGGCGGTGGCAGATATGACGGCCTTGTTGAAGAAATCGGCGGCAACCATACACCTGCTCTCGGCTTTGCTATGGGTATGGAAAGACTGCTTCTTCTTATGCAAGCTCAGGGAATCGAGTTCCCGCCCGAAGCAAAATGCGACCTTTATATTGCATCTATGGGAGAAAATGCAACTCTCAAGGCTTCACAGATTGCATCTGATATCAGAGGCAATGGCATGCACGCTCAGTTTGATATCGTTGGCAGAAGCGTCAAGGCTCAGATGAAGTACGCAAACAAAATCGGCGCAGCATACACTGTTGTGCTCGGTGACAGCGAAGTCGAAAGCGGTAAAGCAAAGCTCAAGAATATGGCTGACGGTGAGGAAACCGAAATCGAAATTGACAGCCTTGCCGAAGAGCTTATGAGAATAACAATAAATGACAGCCTTAAGGGTTTTGATGTTGAAGGAATCGACATCTCCTCACTTGGCATATAAGAAAGAAGGTATATTATTATGGATTTTATGACAGGACTTAAAAGAACAGATTACTGCGGCACCTTCACTGCAAAGGATTGCGGCAGAGAAGTGGTTGTTGCAGGCTGGGTACAGCGCCAGAGAGACCTTGGTGCTCTTATCTTCGTTGACCTTCGTGACAGAACAGGTATAGTTCAGCTTGCCTTTGACGACACAACCGAAAAGGAAATCTTTGACAAGGCGTTCACTGTCAGAAGTGAATATGTGCTTATGGCTAAGGGTACAGTACGCGAAAGAAGCTCAAAGAATATGGATATCCCCACAGGTGAGGTTGAAATTTTCGTCACAGACCTCCGCGTTCTCGGCAAGAGTGAAACACCTCCCTTTGAAATTATTGAAAACTGCCAGACATCAGAGCTCACAAGACTCAAGTACCGTTATCTTGACCTTCGCCGCCCTGACCTTCAGAAGAACATTCTTATGCGTCACAGAATCACAAAGATAATCCGTGACTATTTCGACGACAACGGCTTTATTGAAATTGAAACTCCCATTCTTGTTAAATCAACTCCCGAAGGTGCACGTGACTTCCTCGTACCTTCAAGAATTCACAAGGGCTCATTCTATGCTCTGCCCCAGTCACCTCAGCTTTATAAGCAGCTTTCAATGGTTGCAGGCTTTGACAGATATATGCAGATTGCACGTTGCTTCCGTGACGAAGACCTTCGTGCTGACCGTCAGCCCGAATTCACACAGATAGATATCGAAATGAGCTTCATCGAAATGGAAGATATTCTCGGCCTTATCGAAGGCTTTATGAAGAGAGTGTTCAAGGAAGCCCTCGGAGTTGATATCGAAACTCCTCTTCCCAGACTTACCTATAAAGAGGCTATGGAGCGTTACGGCTCAGACAAGCCCGACACAAGATATGCTATGGAAATCACAGACCTCAGCGAAGAGGTTAAGGGCTGCGGCTTCGGCGTCTTCACAGGTGCTATTGAAAACGGCGGCAGAGTGTCAGCTATCACAGCTAAGAATGCCTTCAACACCCTCACAAGAAAAGAGGTTGACAAGCTCACAGAATTCGTCAGAGGCATTGGTGCCAAGGGCCTTGCATGGGCAAGAATCGGCGAAGACGGCACAATAGCTTCATCCTTTGCCAAGTTTATGACAGAAGACGAAATGAAGGCTATTATGGATAAGTGCGGCGCTGAAAACGGTGACGTTATCCTTATTGTTGCTGATAAGACAAACACAGTTCTCAGCGTACTCGGTGCCCTTCGTCAGACCGTTGCCAAGAAGCTGGATATCATTCCTCAGGATAAATACAACCTTCTCTGGGTTGTTGAATTCCCCTTCTTTGACTGGGATGAAGAGCTTCAGCAGTTTGTTGCTATGCACCATCCGTTCACAGCTCCTCTTGAAGAGTGCCTTGAATATCTTGAAACAGATAAGGCTAAGGTCAGAGCAAACGCATATGACCTTGTGCTCAACGGTATTGAGCTTGCCAGCGGTTCAATCAGAATCACTAACCCCGACCTTCAGAAGAGAATCTTCAATCTGCTCGGCCTTTCCGATGAAGAGGCACACGAGAAGTTCGGCTTCCTCACAGATGCATTCAGATTCGGCGCTCCTCCTCACGGCGGTATCGGCCTTGGTCTTGACAGACTTATTATGCAGATGCTCCGTCTTGAAACACTTCGTGATTGCATCGCATTTCCCAAGGTTCAGAACGCAAGTGAGCCTATGACAGAGTGTCCCGCACTCGTTGACAATGACCAGCTTGAAATGCTCGGCATAGGCGTTATGCCCCAGGAATGATAATAATAACAAAGACGTCCGGATAAAAACGGACGTCTTATGAATTTTTCAGGTGATAAAAAGATTAAAAATTTGAAAATAATGGTCTTTTCAGTTGACATCTCTCTTAGAAAGTTGTATCATATAGTATGTATAATTACGAAACTATGTCTTGATATAAATAAAACTGAAAGAGGAGTAACCGACATGAAAAAACTGCTTGTTTTTCTGCTGACATTGACCATGCTTTTAGCTGTGTCAGTTTGCCCCGCATTTGCGTCGGAGGGTCAGATAACATACTTTGGCGCTCTTACAATCAATCCGGGTAATACACGTTCAGAAAATCCTGTGTATAACTATGCCTGGTTTGACAATATGATTATAAGAGATGACCCGATGGCTGCTCTTCAGTCAAAGGTTGTCCCCAAGCCTACAGATTATCCTTATGCTCTTACATATGATGAGTTCATCGAGGAGTCAAAGAATTACTCAATGCTGCTGACAATTGACGAAAACACCGTTGCGGCAGGGTACGATGAGGTAGTTAATGCAATGTACTATCTGGTTGTTGCCATGGGTATGACCACTGAGCTTGATATTATGCAGGAATACCTTGTTGAGCAGGGCATCAGACTGCCTGCAAACTCAGCAGCATCAAAGGCTGAAATTGCCGTTGTTTATGCTGCTATCAAGTACGATGCAGTTTACACTCTTTACGGAAAGCATGTCACCTTCCCCAAGGGCACAACCCTTGACGGTGCTGTTGTTATAATTTTGTCAGCTCTCACAGGTACTGTTGTATCTTCAGATGTTGATTCACTCACAGGCTACGGTGTTTATTGCACCAAAACCTATGTGACATCTTTCAGCGAACTTCCCATAAGCGATGACCCCTCAACAGAGGAAATCTTCTATTGGGCAAAGGTTATAAGCGCTGCTTCAAATGACTATAAGGTGCCTGTTGAGGTTTATGCTCTGACAACTCCTGCTCAGAAGCAGTATGTTGACTATGCTTATTATGCATCAATTCTCACAACAGTTTATGATGTGCAGATTAATCCCGTTAAGCTTGTTGTTGCAATGCAGAGCAGTGATGAGCTCGCTTTACAGAAGCTTATCCTTTATTCGATGCTCGATGAGTCAGGTGTTGACTATTCCACCGATATGACCTGCCGTGAGCTGTTTGATATGGCATGTGAAAACGGTTGGTTTGCTCTTGAAGAAGAGTTTTACACCGATGTAACAAGATATGAGGTTACTGTTGCTCAGGAATGCACAAAAATCTGGTTCACACCCTTCCCTCTTGCAGGCGTTCTTGCAAACAGCAGTGAGGAATATCTCACAATCAAGCTTGCAGGCACACCGGTCAAGCCTTCATCAACAACAGGCATTGCCCTTGATCCCGCAAAGGCTCAGGAGGTTGTTTATATCGAATCCGCTTATAATTCACCCGAAAGAAACGACAGTGTTGTTTATGAGTTCATTATAAGAAAAGACGCTTCTCTCAACGGTGAAAACAATTCTAGCTCACAAAACGATATGGTGGCAAGTGTTGAGCAGTATGTAAACAACATTGTTCCCTCAGATAATGAAACAGCAGGCGCCATTATTGACGGCATTTTCCAGAATGTTGATTCTGCAGTTCAGGATAACACCTCAGCTCAGGTAGGTGAGGGCATCCTCACAACTTATGCCGATGCTCAGACTGTGCCGGGCTACACAGCAAATGAAGGTACTTCAGGCAGCGGTGAAAGATTTGACTTTGACTATCTTGAAGAGCTTATCAACGGCGTTTATGCAACCGATGCAAACGGCAATATCGTGACATCTGCAAACTTCAATTATAACACTCAGACAACAACTGAGCAGACAATAATTGAAAAAACAGTTGAAACAGTTAAGGAAAATCCTGAAATTGTTGTGGCTCCCACAGGTGTTATTGCAGTTGGTGCTTTTATGGGTTACCTCATGAGCAAAAAGCATCGCGACAGCGAAAACTATCTCGAAGACGGTGAAGAAACCACCACAGAAGAATAAATAACAGACACTCCCTTGCTTGAATAAGCAGGGGAGTTTTTTTGTATTATTGACAAGATATTTTTATGAGCAAGTGAATTTTTATACAAATTATAATAAAAAATAATATACTTTATCACAAATTTGCTTGACATATTGCGTGTTTTGTTTTAAAATATACAAGATAGTGTAATATGCACTGTCGTTCGGGTAAAAATACTGTAATTCTTTTGATGTCAATTCGGATATGGATTTATTAGTCACGGAATTTCCGTGAATGTAAGATAACCCAACTTGAATTATAAAAAGAAGGAGGTGCTGCTACTTGGAATGGATACCAACTATCATCATCGCAATTGTTGTTGCTGTGGTTTTTACAGTTATAGGCTTTGTCAGCGGTTCTGCTCACAGAAAAAAGACTGCTGAAGCTCTTATCGGTTCAGCTAATGAAGAGGCTACCCGCATAGTTAATCAGGCTGTAAATGAAGCTGAAACAAAGAAACGCGAAGCTGTACTTGAAGCTAAAGATGAAATTCATAGATTAAGAACAGAAACAGAGCGTGAGCTTCGTGAAAGAAGAAATGAAGTTCAGAGACAGGAAAAGAGAATAATCCAGAAGGAAGAATCTCTTGACAAGAAGACTGATGCTCTTGAGAAAAAAGAAGAAACTCTTGATCAGAAAATAAAACAGGCTGAAATCCAACTTTCCGAGGCAGAAAGCATCAAAAGAAGTCAGTGTGAAATGCTTGAAAAAATAGCAGGCTATACAAAAGAACAGGCTAAGGTGGATTTACTCAAATCCCTTGAAGAAACGCTTAAGAGAGAAAAAGCTGTTAAGATTATGGAATACGAGCAGGAGGTTCGTGACGAAAGCGAAAACCTTGCAAGAGAAATTATCACCACAGCTATTCAGCGTTGTGCTGCAGACCATACCTCAGAGGTGACTGTAAGCGCCGTTGCTCTTCCCAACGATGAAATGAAGGGCCGCATTATCGGTCGTGAAGGCCGTAATATCAGAGCTCTTGAAACCATCACAGGTGTTGACCTTATTATTGATGACACACCTGAAGCAATTACTCTCTCATGCTTCGACCCTGTAAGAAGAGAGGTTGCAAGACTCACTCTTGAAAAGCTTATTGCAGACGGCCGAATTCATCCGGCTCTTATTGAGAAGATTCATGAAAAGGCAAAGAGAGAGGTTGACCAGACAATCAAGCAGGCAGGTGAAAGAGCCGTTATCGATTCAGGTGTAAACGGCATTCACAATGAGCTTGTCAAGCTTATCGGTCGTCTTAAGTACCGCACAAGCTACGGTCAGAACATTCTTGCACATTCACTTGAGGTTTCTTATATTGCAGGTCTTATGGCAGCAGAGCTTGGTGTTGACGTGAAGCTCGCAAGACGCGCAGGTCTTCTCCACGATATCGGTAAGGCTGTTGACCGTCAGCAGGAAGGCTCACACATTGAACTCGGCGTCGAGTACGCAAAGAAGTATAAAGAAAACGATATCATTCTCAATGCTATCGAGGCACATCACGGTGACGTTGAGCCCAAGAGCATTATTGCTTGTCTTGTTCAGGCAGCCGATGCAATTTCAGCTGCAAGACCCGGCGCAAGAAGAGAAAATCTTGAAAATTACATCAAGCGTCTTAAGACTCTTGAAGAGCTTTCAGAATCCTTCAAGGGCGTTGAAAAGGCATTTGCAATTCAGGCAGGTCGTGAAGTGCGCATTATAGTTAATCCCGAAGCTATCAGCGACGAGGAAATGACACTTGTTGCACGCAGCATTGTTGAAAAGATCGAAGAAAAGCTCGAATATCCCGGTCAGATTAAGGTTAACCTTATCCGTGAAACAAGAGCAACTGACTTTGCAAAATAAGAGTGCATGTTGCACAAGCAAAAAAATAAAGAGTTGTGTCCGAGGATGCAACTCTTTTTTTGAGGAAGAAATATGATAGTTTATGAAGACAGTGAAATAATAGTTTGCATAAAGCCCATAGGTCTGATTTCTCAGTCAGCCTCTGACGGTACGCAAAGTATGGTCAGCGTGCTTTCGGAAAAATGCGGCTGCCATGTCTATCCGGTGCACAGACTTGACAAAGACGTCGGCGGACTTATGGTCTATGCCAAAACACAAAAGTCTGCGTCGGTGCTTTCAACTCAGGTTGCAGACAGAACTATGATTAAAAGTTATGTTGCCGTCACAGATGAAGGCGATATTCCTCCTGAGGGCAAAATGGAGGATCTGCTGTTTTTTGATAAGCAGAGAAACAAATCCTTTATTGCAAAACGCGAACGCAAGGGAGTCAAAAAAGCTGTTTTATATTACCGTCTTGTCAGAAGTGCCGGCGGCAGATCCCTTTATTCGGTGCGCCTTGAAACAGGCCGTACGCACCAGATAAGAGTGCAGTTTGCATCAAGAAAAATGCCTTTGGTGGGGGATAGAAAATACGGCAGCAAGCACAGTGAGAATATAGGTCTTTATTCCACCTCCATTTCATTCAGGCACCCGTCCACTTCAGAGGGAATGGTTTTCACAAGTGTGCCTGACAGTGGTGCCTTTGCAGAGTTCAATGAAAACTGAATAAGTGTGATTTCAGCAGGCATGAGCCTCCTTAAAGGATAAGCTTATGCCTGTTTTTTATTTTATAAAAAAGATTTTTGTTGTTATTTCACACAAAAACAAGTTCGTCATTTTGTATAAAAACTCAATTGACGGTTGATAAAAATTGTTATATAATAATAGTTATACTGTGGCAGTATAATTTCTGAAGGAAAGGAAATCAGGATGCTTGACTACCTTAATTTAAGCGATGAAGAGTTGCTGTCACACTATAAAAAAGACAACCGTCAGGCACTTGAAGTTCTCACATGCAGATATATGCAAAAGGCGCTTATTATTGCCCGCACACTGTCTGTGCCTGCTGATGAAATTTCTGATTTTGTTCAGGAGGGAATGATAGGCTTTCTTTCAGCAGTCTGGGCTTATGATGAAAACAGACAGGCGAGCTTTGCCACCTTCGCTTCAGCATGCATCAAAAACCGTATGCTCGGCGAGCTGAGAAAATCTGCCGCTAAAAGAAAGGTGCCAAGAGAGCTTATAGTCTCTTATGATGAGCAGGCGCAGGGCCTGATGAGCGAGATGTCACCTGAACAGTACCTCATATCAGAAAAGAATGCAAAGGATATTATCGCGGCTATAGAGTCGCTGTCTGAAAAGGAAGCAGAAGCCTTCAGACTCCATCTTGCAGGCCTTAGCTATGATGAAATAGGGGAAAGATTATCAGTAACACCAAAGGCAGTTGACGGTGCGCTGCAAAGAGCAAGAAAAAAGCTGAGAAAGATTCTCGGTTTATAATATGCCCGATAGCTTAAAGTAGAGCGTTGATTACAAAGGGCCGGTGCAATTCCGACAGGGGCAATAAAAATCAAGAGAGGTAAAAACCATGTACGAAGACAAAACACTCAAATGTAAGGAATGCGGAGCTGACTTTATTTTCTCAGCCGGCGAGCAGGAATTCTATGCTGAAAAGGGCTTACAGAACGAGCCTCAGCGTTGCAGAGAGTGCCGTAATGCTCGTAAGAATGCTGCAAGACCTGCACGTGAAACTTACACTGTTCCCTGCACAAATTGCGGCGGCGATGCAGTAGTTCCCTTCAAGCCTACAGAAGGCAGAGACGTTTTATGTCAGGAATGCTTCAGAAAGGCAAAGGAAAACGCATAATTTTAAATATAATGCGATACCGGGAAGTTAATTCCCGGTTTTTCTTTTTTTTTGTTAAATTCAACAAACTGCACCTGTGATTAATAACAGATTTCACAAGAATTATTACTAAACTGTTATCATAATCAAAAAATATTGAAAAGTGCCGTTCATAATGTTATCATATTTTTACAATATGAAAAAACAATAAGAAATAAGGAGTTGTTTTTATGGCATTACCCTCAGGTTTAGCAAAGGTTTTAGGTTTTCTTCTTGCAGTACTCACTCCGTTTTTAAGCTTTCTTGTTATGGATATAACAGGACCCTGCAACAACGAAGTTGAAATTGCTATTGAAAAAACAGACGGATTTATGAAAGGCGTCTGCCATGCAGAGCCTCAGTATGACCTTATTAAAGAGGCTAATATCGAGTGGTTCCGTGATGATATTCCCTTCCCCTATGATAAGGACGGCAATATTTCACAGAGCTATATTAACTGGAAAGCATATGTCAAGGCTTATGCTGATAACGGTATAAGAATTTTCGGCATCACACCTTATCCCGAGGATTATATTGAATACGGCCTCGACCCGAGAGATCCGGCAAGCCGTCAGGGAATTCAGGATATTGCCCGCTTCTATATGGAAGACCTCAAGGGAATTGTTGGTGCCTTCCAGATAACAAATGAAATGGGTATTGACCGTTTCACCTATCCTCTGACTATGGATGAAGCCTATGACTTTGTAGGTATGCAGCTTGAGGCTATGTACCCCATAAGAGGCGATGTTCTTATCGGCTATAATCTGGCTGCTCTTTCAATTGCCACAATGCCTCTTGAAATGAGAGATTATCATAAATATTGCGACTATGTAGGTGTTGACCTTTATCTCGGATGCTTTGAGAATATTCTCAAAAGTGCTGACCAGTATATAACTATTCTCAACTATGTCAGAAAGGTGACACGCAAGCCTGTTATTCTTTGCGAATTCGGTTATATCAGCCTGGGTGAGCCCAAGACTGCCGCAGAAAAGAAGGCAATTCTTGAAGGCTACGGCTATTCAAGTGAAGAGCAGGCAAGAGCCGATATCGATAACTTCATAAAGAATCTTCCTGCTGAGCTGGCAGATGAATTTGACCAGTATGCTGATGAAACTCCCGAATACAGAGCTGACCTTATGTTTGACGGTGAGTTCTCAAATCACCTTTACAGAGAGCTTCAGGATGGTTTCGGCCTTTACGGCTTCCCTCACACACCCGACGGTCAGGCAGACTTCTTCTCATATATTATTCCCAAAATCAGAAAGCTTGATTATGTTATAGGCGCATTCATATATATGTGGGATGACAGCAGTGACTGCTATGTGTGCGGTCAGGCAGACTGTCCTGTTGAAACAAAGTGGGGTCTCGTTGACGGCGCAGGCAACCCCAAGCCTTCATATTATGCAGTGCAGAAGGCTTTCGCTGACTGATAACAGCTAAAAAATTAACGGTGAAGTTTTTATCTTCACCGTTTTTTTGTTATTCTATTGTACCGCCGCCGATAACAATATCTCCGTCATAAAGCACAACAGCCTGACCCTTTGATATTGCTCTTTGTGGCTCGTCAAAAACTATGTGCAGGTGGCTTTCATCTGTCTGAGTGACTGTTGCCCACTGCTCTTTTGCGTTATATCTTATGCGCGCCTTGCAGCGAAGAGGCTGAGTCAGCCTTTCGAAGGCAATAAGGTTAATATCTCTTGCCGTCAGCTCGCGCCTGAAAAGCCCTTCGTTGTCGCCTAAAATAACAGTGTTATCTTCGGCACTTTTGCTATGCACAAAGGCAGGCTTGCCCAATGCTATGCCAAGACCCTTGCGCTGACCTACAGTGTAATGGATAATGCCCTGATGCTCACCGAGAATTGTGCCGTCAGTGCTGACGAAGTTGCCCTTTGGCAGGGTGTAATCGAGTCTGCCTTCAATAAATGAGGCATAGTCGCCATCGGGGATGAAGCAAATATCCTGGCTGTCATGCTTTCGTGCGTTGACGAAGCTCATCTCTTCGGCAAGAGTACGTGCCATATCTTTGGTTATATCGCCAAGAGGAAAAAGCGTGTGACTCAGCTGGTGCTGCGTCAGCGGATAAAGGACATAGCTCTGGTCTTTGGATTCGTCTGCGCCCTTTTTAAGAAGATATCTGCCGTTTTTTTCGTCGAAATCAATTCTTGCGTAGTGACCCGTTGCAATATAGTCGAAGCCCTCGTCGATAGCCTTGTCCAGCATTTTGCCGAATTTTAGGTGACGGTTACATTCGATGCAGGGGTTAGGGGTTTCGCCCTTGAGATAAGAGGCAATAAAAGGGGAGATGACCTTGCTTTCAAAGCCGTCATAAAGCTCATAGGTGCAAAAAGGAATTCCGACCTTCTCCGCAACAAGCTTAGCATCGAGAACATCCTGAGACACAGTAGTTTTGTCTTCGTCATAAAAACGGCAGTTGACGCCCAAAACATCATAGCCCTCTTTTTTGAGAATATAAGCAGAAACAGCGCTGTCAACGCCGCCGCTCATGCCAACCATAACCTTTGCCACAGAAGCACCCCCTTAAGTTAATACCCTACAATTATATAAAGTCACAGCTTTCTTGTCAAGGCTGTGTTTTTTGGTACGCGGGGAAAAAAGAGGAAGCGGCAGGTCTGAGCCCGCCGCTTAAGGTTATTCAATTGATTTAAGATTCTTGACTAAAACGAAGCCTGCATAGGCAATTTCGGCAAGGAATAAGATAGCTAAAACAGGCCAATAGGTTTCTGAAAAGATAAACACGCTTACGAACAAGGTTCCCATACTCCACATTCCCAGAGCCCATGGGTTAGACTTTGTCAGCACTGTGATTAAAATCATCGCAAAGACACAAATCAAACCTACATCGATAAATAATCCGAGGGATCCGTCGTCAAGACGGAAGCACCATTTGTAGGGTGTATCCTTAACCAAAGCATAGACTGCATCAATACTGTTACAGGCATAGAACACCGAACCGTAAAGACAGCACAGCATATAAACGATTGTTGATATTGAAAATGTGGCTTTTTTCATAAAATCAACTCCATAGAAATTGTTATACAAACGGTACGGATGTTTCCTGACCGAATTTGTACATAATCATTGTAGAATATTTTACCGCATTTTGCAAGCTTATTTAATAGTCTTAATTTTATATAATAAATAAACTGCCGGAAGAGAGGACACTTCCGGCAAAATTTTTTAAAAATCCAACTGTTCATCGGGAATATCACTGGCATTAATATAGGGCAGTATAACCGTAAAATCGGTGTAGTCCTGTGTGCTCTTTGCTCTTATGGTACCCCCGTGAAGCTCTGTGAGCTGCTTTGCAATTGCAAGACCGAGGCCCGAGCCACCCGTTGATGAGGTACGGGAAGTGTCTGCACGATAAAACTTATCGAAGAGCCTTTGCAGCTTTTCTTCAGGAATTTCGTCACTCTTATTGCGGAATTTTATAATAACCCTATCTCTTCGTATTCTGGCACCTATTCGGATGTTTGTGTTTTCATAGGAATAGTTGACCGCATTTTTAAGAAGGTTATCGAAGACTCTTGCAATTTTATCCGAATCGGCAAACATAACAATGTGCTCGATTATATCAATATCAACGGTGAGATTTTTTTCACTTAGCATAGGATAAAACTCATCGGTTATCTGAGCTATCATCATATTAAGGTCAATACGATTTCTTTCAAGGGTGACCTTGTTGATGTTGAAACGGGTGATTTCAAAAAATTCATTTATAAGCTGTTCAAGACGGTATGCCTTGTTAAGAGCGATATCCGTAAATTTTGCCCTCTGCTCTATTGATAATTCGGGGCTTTCGTCAAGAAGAGTCAGGTAGCCGATAACCGAGGTCAGCGGTGTTTTAAGGTCATGGGCAAGGTACATAACAAGGTCATTTTTTCTGTTTTCTGCAAGAATGGCAGCTTGCCTGCTTTCGACCACATCAAGCTTGATATCACGCAGCTTAATTTCCACATCGCTATAGCTTTTGGGGAAGGATTCAAACTCTGCTTCGCTGTCTAGGAAGGTGTTAAGGCTCTTATAGGTCTTGTTGAAAAGTGAGAGAGTTATAACAGAATAAACAAAGCAGTTGAATATAAACACACTTGCGAAAGCCGGCAGAATAAGCAGATAACTGTTGGAAAACAGAAAGGCCTCGCCGTCTTTGCCGAAAATATCAAGAAGAAACGGCTTTAGTATTCCGTTATATATTTCGGGCTCCTGCAGAATGAAAAGATAAACTATCACATAGCAAATAACAATGCCCAGAAGGCATATGCTGTTCCAGCGAAGAAAATCTCCGATAATGCGCAGGGCCATGTTTTTTATCTGCTTTTGCTTCGGCTTCTTTTTTGAATTTTTTTCAGCGGTCCTTTTCAATTTTATATCCAACTCCCCATATAGTTTTGATGAATTTCGGGTTTTTCGGTTTTTCGTGCATTTTATCTCTGAGTCGTCTTATATGTACCATAACAGTGTTGCTGCTGTCAAGATATTTTTCGCCCCACACAGTTTCAAAAATTTCCTTTGTGGAAACGACTCTGCCCGCATTTTTGCAAAGAAGCCAGAGAATTCCGAATTCAAGCGGCGTCAGGTCGAGCACTTCACCGTAAAGCTTGCAGATATGGGTTGCACTGCTGAGCTCCAGACCGGAAATTTCAATAACATCTGAATCTGTGCTGTTTTCGTTGTACTGGTAGAAGCGGCGAATCTGAGCCTTGACTCTTGCAGTGAGCTCAAGAGGGTTAAACGGCTTTGTCATATAGTCGTCTGCTCCCAGGGAAAGGCCTGAAATTTTGTCGGTGTCGGCAGTTTTTGCAGTGAGCATAATCACAGGGAATTTGTGGTTTTCTCTTATTTTGCTGCACAAGGTGAAGCCGTCAACCTCAGGGAGCATAATATCAAGCACTGCAAGGTCAAATTTTTCTGTTTCTATATAGTGAAGTGCCTGTCTTCCGCCATAGCAGGTGACAACCTCAAAACCTTCATTTTTAAGATAAAGACCGATAAGGTCGGCAATTTCTTTTTCATCGTCAACAACAAGAATTATCATTTTTGTTTTTCACCCCATTCATTTATCACATTATATCATATATTGTCAAAAAAGTAACTGCTTTAATTCTTAAGATTATCTTAAGTTTCTGCACTTTATTAAGGCTATCGGCAGAGTACAAGTTTTTTATAAAAAATTATTTTAAACCCTTTATTTTTATATGGTTTTGTATTATTATATAAATGTATAATTATATCTGTATGCAATAACAAAAGGAAGGAACAAAACAATGAGCAGAATATTAATTGTAGACGATGACGCGGCTATTGCCCAGCTTATTTCAGATGCGCTCGAGGATGAAGGCTTTGACACCATAGTTAAAACAGACAGCAAAAGTGCCTTCGAATATGTTGTAGCAAACGCAGGCTCAATTTCACTTATAACCCTTGACATTATGATGCCTGAAATCAACGGTATGGAGCTTTGCAGATTTATAAGAAACAGAGTTGCCTGCCCCATTATTTTCGTTTCTGCTAAGGGCAAAACAATTGATGCAGTGCTTGGTCTTGAAACAGGTGCTGATGACTATATTTCAAAGCCCTTTGTTGTTGAAGAGTTTGTTGCAAGAGTCAAGGCTCATTTAAGACGTGAGCAGAGAAACAGCGCACAGAATCAGGAAGGTACTATAAGAGTTGGTGATATTGAAATTCACACAGGCTCACTTGATGTCTATAAAAACGGAGAGCTTGTTCCCTTTTCAACAAGAGAATTCCAGCTTCTGCAATATCTTATGGAAAACGCAGGCAAGGTGCTCACAAGAGAGCAGATATTCAGCCATGTCTGGGACACAGAGTTTGGTGATATGGGCACTGTTGCCGTTAATATCAAGAGCATAAGAGACAAAATTGACCCCGACAACAAATATATAAAAACAGTCTGGGGCGTTGGTTACAAGTTTGTCAAAGTCAGCTGATAAGGTTATAAAATATGAAACAGATTAAAAAAGCCAATTTTTTGTTGGTACTTATCCTTCTGGGTGCAATCACAGCCTTTGCATATTCCTATAACTCATATGTAACAACTGTTGTTGCTGATGCGGCTTATAACGATAACGCCATTCTTCACAAGTATAACAACGAAATAATATCAAAGCTTGTTGAAGAGGAATCCCTTCAGGGCTGGTCCGAAATCGTTGAGCAGTATGAGGATATCGTTATTGTTATAGAAAACAGTTCAAACAAGGTTGTGACCAGATCCATAGGCAGAACGTGGTCGGCTCTTGATGTCAAGGTGCAGACTCCCTTTGAATATAAGGGCGAAGCTTATCTTATAAAGACATCCGTTTATTTCCTCAGGGACTATGTTACGGATGTAAGAGTAATGGTAAAGTTTATCTTTTTTGAGTTTCTTATAGGTCTGTCGGCTTTATGTCTTCTTGTGTTTGTTATTTACCTTGTGATGCTCAGACCTTACAGAGGCCTTTACAGAGCAATTGAGGAATATGATAAAACGGGCAAGCTCAGAAGAGTTTCCCTTAAAGGCTATGCAGGAAATGTTTATAACAGATTTGTTTCTATGACTGAGAATCTGGAAAGACAGCAAAAATATCAGCAGAGGATTATTGCGTCAATTTCTCACGATATAAAAACACCTCTGACCTCTATAATGGGTTACACAGAAAGACTCAAGAAGAATAACCTGGCGCCTGAAAGAAAAGAATTATATCTCAACACAGTTTATGAGAAAAGCTATGAAATTCAGCAGCTGGTTGATGAGTTTGATGAATATCTGAGCTTCAATATATCAAATGAAATCAAAAAAGAAGAAGTGACTGCAGAGGAACTCAGAAAGCATATTGTCTATGATTATTCGGATGAGCTTGAGAGCCTGGGTGTTGCTTTTTCGGTCAACAACCGTGCAGAGGATGCGTCGGTGCTCATAGATATCCAGAAATTCAAAAGAGTGTTCGGCAACATTTTCGGCAACTCTATAAAACACTTCACCTCAGAAGTGGGAAGAATAAATGTGGATATAAGTGCAGGCAAGGATGTTCTGGTTATTGAAGTCAGTGATAACGGTGAGGGTGTTGAAGAAGAAAAGCTTGATATAATATTTGAGCCTCTTTACACCTCTGATGAGGGCAGAAAGGTTGCAGGTCTCGGTCTTTCAATCTGCCGTGAAATAGTGGACAGACACGGCGGCAGAATTTATGCAAAGAAATCACATATGGGTGGTCTTGCAGTGTGCATTGAGCTTGAAAGAACAGATAAAACAGAAAAAAAGCATCTCCTCGGCAAAGGCTGAAAAGAAGCAGACGAAAGGTTAATTTATGGCGATTTGTAAAAATGATGAAATCAGACTTAACATAACAACTCTCACATCTCTGGGCAGCGGCCTCGGCAGATATGAGGATATGGCTGTTTTTGTTGAAAACACTGCAGTGGGCGATGAAATAATCGCCCACATTATTAAGGTTAAAAAGAATTATGCAGTGGGTAAGATTCAGAAAATTATAAAGCCGTCAGAAGACAGAATAGTTTCTGACTGTGAGGTTTCAAATCAGTGCGGCGGCTGCTCTTACAGACACATCAGCTATGAGGCTGAGCTCAGAGAAAAAAAGCAGGCAGTGACCGATGCCATGATGCGTATAGGTGCAGTTGACATGAAGGCTGCAGATATTCTTCACATAAAGGAGCCGTCAGGCTATCGCAACAAGGCGCAGATTCCTGTCAGCCTTGGCAGTGACGGAAAATTAAATGCAGGCTTTTATTCAAAACGTACACACAGAGTGGTGGACTGCAATAACTGCAGACTGCAGATGGCTGAATTCGCGCCCATAATCAAAGCTGTTAAAAAGTTCGTTGCAGAAAATCCCGTTACGGTTTATGATGAAGAAACGGGCAAAGGTCTCCTCAGGCATATTTATCTTCGCCGCGGTGCAAAAACAGGTCAGATTATGGTCTGCCTTGTTATCAACGGTGATAATCTGCCTAAAAAGGATGCTCTTATAAAGCTTCTCACAGACACAGATGAAAACATAAAATCCATAGTTCTCAACGTAAATAAGGATGACACTAATGTTGTGCTTGGCAAAAAGTGCATCACAATTTTCGGCAGTGATTATATTGAAGACGAGCTTCTGGGCCTGCGCTTCAGAATTTCACCCTTATCATTCTATCAGGTCAACCCTGAGGGTACTGAAATTCTCTACAGCAAGGCAGGGGAGTACGCCGCACTCACAAAGGATGATGTTCTCCTTGACCTTTACTGCGGGGCAGGCACAATAGGTCTGACAATGGCAAATAAGGCAAAGCAGGTTATCGGGGTTGAGATTATTCCCGAGGCAATTGAAAACGCGAAGGAAAATGCTCAGCTCAACTCCATAGAAAATGCACGTTTTATATGTGATGACGCCTCAGGTGCTGCAAAGACATTGTACGACGAGGGAATCCGTCCTCATGTTGTTGTTCTTGACCCGCCGAGAAAGGGCTGCAGTGAAGATGTGCTGAAAACAGTTGCAGATATGAAGCCTGACAGAGTTGTTTATGTTTCATGTGACAGTGCAACACTTGCAAGAGACTGCAAGATATTTGCCACCTTCGGATATGAAGTGAAGGAATATACGGCAGTTGATATGTTCCCGAGAACAACTCACTGTGAATGTGTGGCCCTTTTAATCAGGAAAGATATCGGCGGATAAACCGAAATTATATCTTTTTTTCGGCATTAAGGATATGTTGACTGATAAATAAGTTTTGAAAACAGATATTTTTAAGTGTGAGGAGACAATTTATGAAATCTAAAGCAAAAGAACGCGGAATGTTCATATTGGGTGTTGCTATATGCTTTGCTGTAGCCGGTGTTGCCGTTTTTCTGGAAAAGCTGATTCCCGGAGAATTGCTGGGTGCATCTATTATTGCCTTGTTTATGGGCACTATTATCAACAGCTTTTTTCATCCGGCATGGATTAAGCCTGCACTTAAATTTACATCCAAGAGAATTCTGAAAGCTGCTATCATACTTTTAGGTGCATCCTTATCAATAAATACAATTATGTCCGTAGGTAAAATGACATTCTTTGTTATGATTTTTACCTTTGCCATGTGCTTTGGCGGCGGTTATTTTGTGCGCAAAATCTTCGGTCTGAACTGGAAGCTGGGCAACCTTATTTCGGCAGGTACCGGAATATGCGGTGGCTCTGCCATAGCAGCAATTGCGCCCGTTATTGATGCGGAAGATAAAGATATTGCTTTTGCTATGTCTTCCACCTTCCTCTTTGATATGGTGATGATTGCACTTTATCCCATTATGGGCAAAGCCCTGGGTATGTCTGACATCGCCTACGGCATATGGGCAGGAACATCGGTTAATGACACTGCCAGTGTTGTCGCTTCAGGCTATGCTTTTTCTGAGATTGCAGGCGACTTTGCCACAATGGTCAAGCTCACCAGAACTATTGCCATTATTCCCACAGTGCTGGTTTTTGCATATATTGGAACACGCATAAAGCAAAAGGAGCTGAAGGCATCAGGCAACGGTCAGAGGGTCAATATGATAAAAATCATACCCTGGTTCATCGGCGGCTTTCTGCTGCTGGCTGTGCTGAACAGTGTGGGTTATATTCCCGCGGAGGTTTCAGGCGTGATAAAGGCTGCAAGCAAATTCCTGATGGTTACTGCCCTGGCGGCTATCGGACTTGGAACAAGCATAACTGACTTTAAAAAAGCAGGTCTGAAACCGATGTTCTACGGCATTACAATTGATGTTCTGGTAACCTTGACGGCACTGGTTGTTATCTGGTGCATGGGCTTAATGTAAGAATAACAGGATATCATCAGCATAGAAAAGGCTAACAGGAAAGGAAACTCTTATGTACGCGATAGAATTAGGCAAAAGCGGTCTGACTGTGCCCACCGTGGCAGTAGGCTGTATGAGAATAAGTGATATGAAGGAAAAGGAAATAAGAGCCTTCATTGACACTGCTATGGAAAAGGGTGCGAACTTCTTTGACCATGCAGATATTTACGGTGGCGGCAAGTGTGAAGAGGTTTTCGGCAAGGCTGTGCCCGCGTCCCTGCGCGAAAAAATATTTATTCAGACCAAGTGCGGCATTGTGCCGGGGAAAATGTTTGATTTTTCATATGAGCACATTGTGTCTTCTGTTGAGGGCAGCCTCAGACGTCTTGGCACAGACTATGTTGACGTGCTTCTTCTGCACAGACCCGATGCCCTTATGGAGCCCGAGGAGGTGGCAAGAGCCTTCAGTGAGCTGAAAGAATCCGGCAAGGTGCGCCACTTCGGTGTTTCAAATCAGAACCCTTATCAGATGGAGCTTCTGCAGTCGGCACTGGATATGCCTCTTTGTGCAAATCAGCTTCAGTTCGGCGTTATGCACGCACCTATGATTCAGTCAGGCATAAATGTGAATATGTATAATGACAGCGGTGTTAACCGTGACGGCTCAGTGCTGGATTTCTGCAGACTCAACAAAATCACCATTCAGCCCTGGTCGCCTATGCAATATGGCTTTTTTGAGGGCTGCTTCATCGACAATGAAAAATTCCCCGCACTTAATAAAAAGCTTGGGGAAATCGCTGATAAATACGGAGCCTCAAAAACGGCAATAGCCTTTGCCTGGATACTCAGACATCCTGCAAAAATGATGCCCGTTACAGGCACAACAAACCTGAAAAGACTTTCTGACTGTCTTGGTGCCGCAGATATAAGGCTCACCCGCGAAGAGTGGTATGAGATTTATAAAGCAGCAGGAAATATACTTCCATAAAAACAAAAGCCACTCATCTGAGTGGCTTTAAGTTTTGGCTTAAATTATTTTACAAGACCAAGAATCTTTTCAATGATTGATGAGAAGAAGTCAACGATCTTTGCGATGATGCCGTTCCAGTCAACACCCTTGATTGTGTCGCCGATCTTATCAGCGGGGATGTTGAGGTGGCTTTCCTTACAAGCTGCAAGGTGATCATCATACTTGCCAACGGGGCTGAATGTTACGCCGCAGTATTCGCAGGTTGCTTCGCCTTCGGGACATACGCGCTCGTGAGCTGCTGCATCTGTGAAGCCCTTACCGCAACCATACTTACAAGCATGGAAGAGGATTAAGCAGTTGTCTTCAACGCCTTCTGTGATGTGAAGGTTGTAAGCTGCTTCGTCTGTTGTTGAGAATTCTTCACAGTAGGGACATGTGATTGTCTGTGCTGCAAATGCTACTGTTGCCATTGCGCAGATGAGAACGAGTGCAAGAGCGAGTGATAAAAACTTTTTCATGATAGTTTTCCTTTCTTTTTATGCTTTTTGTGATTGGGTTAATTCCCATAATCTACCCGAATATAATATCACTTTATGAATTTTATGTCAAGACTTTAGAGCATTTTTAACAAAAAACAGAGGATAATTATTAAGAAATGTTAAGATGTTGTTTGAATTTTTTGAATTTATGTTTTTTTGTTTGCATATGCTTTAAAAGTATGCTATTATACTCCTTGCGTAATTATGAATGAGGTGTAATTATAATGAAAATTTCAAAGAAAATTATATGTCTCCTTCTTGCTTTAATTATGAGTCTGAGTGTTTGTCTGCCCGCATCGGCGCAGAACGAAAAGAAGAAAGAAATTTACTCAGTTACAGATTACACAATGATGTTGTGGGAAGAGGGTTATCCCACAGTGTCAATGGATGCCGTGGTAAAAATTATGAAAACCTTCAACAAGGTGATTTATCTTTTAACCGGTGAAAAGCGCAGTGAAGATTCTTTCGCTGTCAGTGTTGATAGTGTAGTGAGTGAAGTAACCCGTTATGTTTATGAAAACAGCGGATTCGATTTAGAACAGATTCTTGTTAACCTTCCCGACATCAATGCCCCTATAAATTTTGTTGTCAACACCTTCAAAATAGATACAGATGCTCTTAAAGAGCAGCTTTATGAAAAGCACCTGCAGTTTAAAGCCGAAGGCAACACTGCTATGGACTGGCTTTTCCATTTCCTTGGTGTTTATGTGAGCATAATTGATGTGTGTGAGGTCTATTCCGAAAAAACAGACGACCCTGAAGTGTTTGAGGTTGCAATCCGCCTTATAACCAAAGACGGCAAAAAAGAAGAGCTGAAAAGCGGTATTCTCGTCAACACCGAAACAGGTGAGTGCACCTACAGAAACGGTGACGGTATTATGCATATGGGCTTCGATTTCAACTATGCTGATCTCACCCTTTATGCAATTGTGAACTGCTGGATGCGTGATTTCGGTTTCTGTGTGCTTTATGATGTTATTGCAAATTCAATGCCTGCTGTTTTCAGATATGAAACACGCAGATTCAGGTTTGAATATGACGGCCTGGAATGGATGATTCAGATGTGGAAGGGCAACTACCTTATGACAAACGGTGGTGAGGTCGGTCTTTATTGCAGACCCTCAGACAGAGTGGGTACATTCTATGAGTGCGCAAGCGATGAACAGCTTCTTCCTATGTCAATGCAGCTCACCCGCGGTGACAAGGTGCTTGTTGATATGCCCGAGCAGAAGCATTGGTGGGTCAACGGCTTCAATATGAGCGGTACTATGTATATTCCCGACAGCCTTACACTCAGATATACTGTTGAAATGCCCGATGAAGAAATGCTGAAGGCTTTCTGTGAGGCTATTGACAATCATTACCGTCACGATGTGACCTACACAGTTGACGGACTCAGAGTCAGTGTAGTATGGTAAAAATAAACTCCATCTCTAAAAAAGATGGAGTAATTTTTTTATCTGAAGCAAGGAATTCCGTATCTGAATTCTATCGGCTTTATGTAGGTGAGCCTCTGGGGCGACCTGTCAAATTTTCTTGCACCGTTTGCGTGGTACACCATAATGATGTCACCGTTATCTCTGTAAAGGAAGCTGCAGTGGCCCGGGTTATAAATTTTCTTAAGAGGCTGATGCGACAGCACACTTACAGGAGTTTTCACCCAGTTGTTTTTGTCAAGCACATCATCGCCTGTCAGAGTCAGAAGTCCCATGCAGTAGTTGCCTGAGGAAAAGCCACTTGCAGAATAGACGATATATGTTTTGCCGTCCTTATAAAGTGCAGCAGGACCTTCGTTCACACTCCAGCCTCGGGTTTCCCAGAGATATTGCGGGCGAGAAATTTCAACTGCGTTGTGTCTGCCGTTTTCGTCGGTTTTCAGGGTGTAGGGGTTTTCCATTTCACAGATATACATAGCCTGAAAGCCTGTTGCAAGATAAGCTGAGCAGACGTAATAAAGCTTTTCGTCTTTGACAAGATAAGTGCCGTCAATGTTGTTAAGACCGTCGGGGGCAAGAATGCCCTTGAAGGTGTAATCGGAGAAAATATCCTCACTGCTGCTTTCCAGCACAAAGGCATAGCGATAAAAATCCTCATAGACATCATTTCCGCTTGCCATAGGCATTGAGCCTCTGGGGGCAGCCTCTTCGCTGAAAACACCGCAGGCTATGATATACCATCTGTCACCGATTTTGTGAATTTCAGGTGCCCATATATCCTTGACAGTGCCGCTTTCACCTGCCCAGAAGACAGTTTCCTTGCGTGTGACATTGACCTCTTCATAGCTTTCAAGCTGAAAGATATCTATGCCTCCGCCTGTTGTGAAGGTGTAATATGTGCCGTTTTCATCCTCGCAGATAAAAGGGTCTCCGCCGTTATAGTTGTCGATAGGCTTATCGTACTGTGTGGGTGTGCCGTTGATTCCGAGGGCTATTATAACCGACATTAAAAAAGCGATAATTGCAGGCATAATGTTTTCTCCTTTGTGTTTTTTGCTGCTGTTTTTATTATTATATAATTCCATAGGGGAAAAGTCAAATAAAAACCCCCGGCACGAATGCCGGAGGGAACAATAAGGCGGTGAGAAAAAACCTTATTGTTTTGCGGTTGAAACAGGAAGGAGTTTCCTGGAAAGAATGAACTTTCACTTTATGATATATTACAGCTTTGTAATAAGTCAATCCCCTCAGAAAAATTCGTTTTTGCGAAAGGTCTGAGGGGGGTTATTCATACACGATTTGAAACACTCAGGTCCAGCTCTCTTATATACCACACGCCGTCAACTCTTTCAATGGCGATATAGGGCTGTGCGCTGATAGCTTCAATGCCTGAATCTTCATAGGTTTCACTTTTATAATTCCATGCGAAGGTGTATTCAACAAGAAAAGCAAAAAGCATGGAAGAATCATCACCGTCATAACGGCAGCTCTGGGCTGTTTTATTGTTGCTGAAGGGTCTTGACATCACTCTGAGGTTGTTTACGGTGTACTCTGCCGAAAGCTCGGCTTCAAGCGCTTCGGTTATGCTTTCAAGCAGGGTAGTGACATTCTTTTTATCCTCTTCGTTAAGAAAGTTCAGATCAGAATAGTCAGTGTCAAGGTTCCAGCACTTTTTAATGAGCTTTTCAATGAGATCCCCGGCTACCTTTTCACCCTCGCTGACAAATTCGGCAGTGTACTCAAGATTAACCTGAGTGATATTGTTTTCTCCCGACTCGGTGACGGTTATTTCCTGCTCAAAGGGGCTGCAGCCCTCGTGTGTAACAGAAATGCTGTGCTTTCCCGTCTTGGTCACAATAACGGGATAACACCTGAGGTTTTCGTCATATTCTGTTTTTTCGCCGTCGAAGGTGACAACGGAGTTTGTGGGGGCATAAATCAGGTGCTGGATATAAATGTCATCAGGCTTTATGGGTGAATCGCTGAATATAAACAGACCTGCAACAATAAGAATAAAAGCAACCAATGTGCATATTACGGCTTCTTTTTTCATATAAACACCTCTTTCAACAGTTATAATACTTGTAAATTTGTCAAAAGTCAAATGCTGAAGAAATTTGTTTATTGACATATTTTTTCTTTATGATAAAATGAAAGCCTATTAATGCTAAAGGAGAATATTTTTAAAAATCTTTGGTCAGCTGATAAATAAAAGCATTTATGAAACTGCCTCAGCGGCACTGTGATAAAACTCTGCAGCTGAGTTTTATTATTTTAAAAATATATTTGACAACAAAAAATATATTTGTTAAAATAAAATAAACTGTATTTCTTAAAAAGGAGAGTACTTATGAAAAAAACATTATCGGTTCTGCTTTGCATTATAATGCTGTTTGTTTCAACTGCAGTCTGTGCTTCAGCAGAAGGCGCCACAATCAAAATGACAGTTGCAAGTGATATTCACTACAACCTTAACATTTCCGGTGCTGAAAAGCTTTCAAAGCGCAACAGCATCAGTGAGGATTATTCCCATGTCAGCATGTCAGGTGATTTGCCTGCAGAGTCTCTTGCAATAGTGAAGGCCTTTTTTGATAAGGCTGCAGCTTCAGACAGTGACTATGTTCTTCTGACAGGTGACCTTGTTGATTCAGGCATTAAGGCAGGTCACGAGGCTTTTGCTCTTATGCTCAAAGAGTTTGAAGCAAAAACCGGCAAGAGAGTTTTTGTCGTGCCCGGCAATCATGACTTATACGGCGTTTCTGCTGCTGAATTCAGCTCAATTTATGCAGATTTCGGCTATAACGAGGCTCTGGCAAAAGACAGCAAGTCAATTTCCTACACTGTTGAGCTTAAGGGCGGTTACAGACTTCTTGTTATTGACAGCACCAACCCCGGTGAAAGCAGTCACGGAATCACAGCTGAAAGAATTGAATGGATAAAGACTCAGTGCAACAAAGCAAAGTCTGACGGCAAATATCTTGTTGTGGCTATGCACCATAATCTTCTTGAACGTACCAGTGCAGCAACGTTCCTGCACGGCGACACAACAGTTGACACAAGTCTTGGCATTGCCGATATTCTGGCTGATGCAGGTGTCAGGTTCGTTTTCACAGGTCACTCACACATTCAGGATGTAGCTGCTTACAAGTCAGCTGCAGGCAACACTGTTTATGAGGTTGTAACAGCTTCTCTCAACTCATATCCTCTTCCCTACAGAGTGGTTTCATTCGGCTCACAGACAAGCATCGACACTGTCAATATAGATAAAATTGACACCTCACTTGTGCCCGACGGTATGAGTGAAAAGGCCTTTGCTTTAATGGAAAAGGATTTGCTTAAATATTCAAAGACCTGCTTTGAGCTTGCTGTAAATCAGCAGACCAGAAACGTTGTTTCTGAAAACTCACTGAAAAAATATCTTGAAATTGACGAAGAGAAGAACCCCGAAATGGCTCTTATTGCAGATGAGGCTATAAGCAGAATGGCTGAGGCTCTGATAATGCCTCTTTATGTGAAGGATGAGGTTGAAAAGGGCAAGAGTCTTCAGCGCATACTTGCAACCTATGATGTGCTTCTGCCCGAAACAGACTGCAAAACAATGGCTGAGCTTGCAACACTTTTCTATATTGCATTCACCGAGGGTGATGAAAATTACACATTCTATTCATATGAGGTCTTTGCCTTCACACGCGGTATGTCAGCAGTTATAAATTACGGTCTTGCTAATGCAACAGGTGAGGACTATGCTCAGATTATGTCTTATCTGACAAGCTTCTCAAAGTTCACTGTGCCTGCAGGTGTGTTCTCATATGCCGGTGACGGTGTTGCAAAATTCAGAGGCATTGAAACATATATTGCAACCTGCATAACTCCCGTTGTGGCTTCTTACACAACAGACGATGCTCCTGCAGATAATGATGTTGTGCTCGAAGGCTATGAGCCTGCACCTCCTGCAGCTGAGGAAAAAGAAAAGAGCTTCTGGGAAAAGATAGCAGATTTCTTCAAAAGAGTATATGATTATCTCATGTCCATCTTTACATATTACGATAAATAAGAGTCCTTTAAACAGGGCACCTGAATTCTGAGGAGTTCAGGTGCCTTTTGCATTTTGCACATTGCTGAAAAGATGATATGAGGATTATTGCACATTTAAAGAGAGGTTTACTCATAAATATTAAAACAGAATCTTTTAAAGGATGGGTAAGCTATGCTGATGAGAATAAATAAAAAGAAATTGCTTGCGGTTGTTATTACACTCGGAGTCTGTGCTCTGGGGGTGATAATTGTGTTTTTCTTTGTGTCGGCTCAGCAACAGCAGCAAGAGAAAAAATATATCAAGTGGTTTGAAATGAATGTCAGCCTTAAAGCCCTTGAGGATGCAATGATGCTTGATATTGAAACATATGATAAGCTTTATCACATAAGCTGGATTGACACTCTTTCTTATCTTGCCTGCAGAAACGGTAATGACTTTTCACACTATAAAAAAGGCGACATCACTGCCATGGTTGAAAAATTAGGTGATGCTTATACCGTTGATGACCTTATGAACACCAACAAATATTATGCCTTTTATAAAGAAGGCTTTACGGCTGCTCTCGGGGGCATTCTTGGCGAATATGAAAAGCAGGCACCTGACGGAAACGGCGGCGAAAAAATCGTTTCAGGCTACGGCCTGATCGCGTACAGCCCCATAGCAGAGGGCTTTTCTTATTCTCATTATGACGATTTCGGCAATTCAAGAAGCTATGGCTACAGACGAAAGCACCTGGGAAATGATCTTATGGGTTATGTGGGTACCCCTGTTGTTGCTGTTGAGGGCGGTACTGTTGAAGCCATCGGCTGGAATCAGTATGGCGGCTGGCGTCTTGGAATAAGAAGCTTTGACGGCAAGCGCTCATATTATTATGCTCACCTGCGCAAGGGCAGCCCCTATGCCGAGGGAATTGAGGCAGGCTCTCAGGTCAAGGCCGGTCAGGTCATAGGCTATATGGGCATGACGGGATACAGCACAAAAAGCAACGTCAACGGAATGAGTGTGCCGCACCTTCACTTAGGGCTTCAGCTTGTCTTTGACGAAAGCCAGAAGGAGGGAGATAATCAGATATGGCTTGATGTTTATAATCTTATGAAGCTGCTTCACAGAAACAGGGCTACTGTGGTGAAAAATGACCTGACGGGACATTATACACGCAAGTATGATATAATCAGCAACAATTATCCTGACACCCTGAAAAAATACTTTGATTAAGTTGTCGAATATAATTGACTTTTGAGAGCACTGCGTATTATAATCATAGTGGTTTGTTATAACAAGCTAAAGGAGAAAACGATATGCAGACTAAAGACGAAAGATATTCGGAAAGAGTTTTATCTCTCGCTCTGGATCTCGGCAGAAGTATGGTAAAATGCGGCGCTGAAATGAACAGAGTTGAGGAAACGGTAGTACGTATAGGTTACGCATACGGTATGAAGAAAACGGAAGTGTTTTCTATTATTTCAATGATACACGCAACTGTTATCGACGAGGATAACAGAACACAGTCGCAAATGAGGCGAATCAGCTCGTTCAGTGTCAATTTCGAAAGACTCGAGAGGCTCAACTCCCTTTCAAGAGAAATATGCAGCACTGTGCCTGATCTCGATGAAGCCAGACTGAAATTAGAGCAGATCTGCTCTTCAGGCGGCCGATTTAATGTAATTGTGTGTCTGGGTTATATGCTCGGTGCTGCCTCTTTTGCTGTTTTCTTCGGAGGAACGCTTCTCGATGCACTGGCAACTATGCCTATTGCGGCAATAATTTATCTTATGCAGAATTTCATAAAGACAAAAGGTGCCAGCCGACTTTTTTTCACTGCCCTTGAATCTGCTATATCAGGCCTTCTGGCTATGGTTTTTGTTCACATCGGCTTCGGCACCAATGCAGATATGATAATGATAGGCGACATAATGCTTCTCATCCCCGGTCTGATGCTTATTAACTCGCTGAGAGAAATGCTTTGCGGTGATATGATGTCAGGACTTCTGAGAATGCTCGAGTCGGTGCTGCTGTCAATGTCTATAGCACTCGGTTTTGCCATACCCCTTTATTTCTGGGGATATTTTATGTGAGGTAAATTGATATGGACTTGAAACAGGCTTTGATTATTATAATTTCAGGTATGCTTGGCACAATAGGCTTTTCGGCTCTTTTCCGTTGCGATAAAAGAAGAGTGCTGTGCAACGCCATCGGCGGCGCCATGACCTGTGCAGTTTATGTTATCTGCTGCAAATATTTTGACAATATATTTCTTCAGAATTTTGTCCCGGCAGTTTTTGTTACAATCTATTCCGAAACAATGGCAAGGTTTATGAAAGCGCCTGCAACTCCCATTCTTGCCTGCTCGGTTATTTCTCTTGTGCCGGGTAGCAAGCTTTATTACACAACCTATTATCTTGTAACAAGTGAGGATGCACTGTTTCATGAAACACTGAAAGAAACCCTGCTTATTGCGGCGGGGCTCGCGGTAGGCATTATCTGTGTTTCTGTTATTGTGCATGAGATTAACCGTCACAAGTTCAAGCAGATTATAGATGTGGAGTAATTATTTGGTTTTGCGGTAACGGTGGAGCGGCTCCACCAAAAGCGCGAAGCGATTTTACGGCGACGCGTCGCCTTGCCGAGCGCAGTTCGGCAGTGGAGCCGCCCGCCACAGGCAGAGACCTTCCTGAGGGCATATCTCAGGAAATTAAAACAGGGTACACAATAAAAATATATAGGAGAATTAACAATGAAACTCAAAGACAAAGCTATCAAGGCTGCCGGCAAAGTGGTGGCAAAATTCAACTCCCTTTCACAGGCTGAAAATCAGAGACAGTTTGCCGAAAAGGTAGTCACTCCGGGTATGCCCGAGGCGCTGCGTGCTGCAGCTGCAGAAGGCTCAGTCCTTCTTAAAAATGACGGCACACTTCCCTTCAAAAAGAACAGCACTGTTTCACTTTTCGGCAGAGTGCAGAATGATTGGTTTTTTACCGGCTACGGCTCAGGCGGAGATGTTAATAAGCCTTATGCGGTCAATCTCATTGAAGGTCTCAGAAATTGCGAAAGCCTCAAGCTTAATGAGACTCTTGCAGACACTTATCTCAAATGGTGTGAAGAAAATCCCGTTGACCATGGTGTATGGGGTCATTGGCCCAGATTTTATCCTGAAATGCCCATAAGTGACGCTGATGTCAGAAAGGCTGAGGAATGCTCGGAAAATGCAGTTGTGGTTATCGGCCGTTCAAGCGGTGAAGACAGAGAAAACGCACTCGAAAAGGGCAGCTATTATATCACTGATGAGGAACTCGATCTTCTTGATAAGGTCACTGCCGAGTTTGATAAGACTGTTGTACTGCTCAATATCGGCTGCATTATGGATTTGTCATGGACACTCAGATACGGCGATAAGCTGGGTGCTGTTATGATTGTCTGGCAGGGTGGTATGGAAAGCGGTAATGCTGCTGCCGACCTTCTTTGCGGAAAGGCTTCACCTTCAGGTAAGCTCAGTGCAACAATTGCAAAAAAATATGAATACTTCCCTTCGGCAAAGGATTTTGGCGGCAAAAACTTCAATGCCTACACCGAGGATATCTATGTGGGCTACCGCTATTTTGAAACCTTCTGTCAGGATGAGGTGCTCTATCCCTTCGGCTTCGGTCTGACATACGGTGATTTCACAACAGAGCTTATCAGTGCCACTGAAAACGAAGACAGCTTCACCTTTGTCTGCAAGGTTACAAATGTGGGTAAGGCGGCATCAAAATATGCGCCTCAGATTTATATTGAAAAGCCCTGCGGCGTGCTGGGCAATCCCTACCGTGAGCTTGGTGCATTTGCAAAAACAAAGCTTCTCAGAAAAGGTGCAAGCCAGGAGCTGACTCTCACTGTTAAGAAGGCAGACCTTGCTTCCTATGACGACCTTGGCAGAACAGGCTATAAATCAGCTTATGTTATCGAAAAAGGCGAATACGGCTTTGCTCTCGGTGATAATGTACGCGACGCAGAAAGAGTGTACACCTGGACCGCCGATAAAAATATTCTCTCACAGCAGCTCACTCAGGTGGGAGCTCCCAGAGAAAGCTTTGATGTGCTTTTTGCAGAGAAAAAAGGCGACGCATATAAAAAGAGCAAGATAGTTGTGCATAAAAAGCAGTACGACCTTAAAAATATTATTCTTGAAAAAATGCCCGAAGATATTCCTATGACAGGTGATAAGGGATATAAGCTCATTGATGTCAGAGAAGGCAGAGTCTCAATGGAAGATTTTGTTGCTCAGCTCAATCTCACAGAGCTCGAGGCAATTACAAGAGGTCACTATATTATGAACAGCCCTCTCGGCGTACTGGGAAATGCCGGCTGCTTTGCAGGTGTGCTTCCCTCACTTCGTGAAAAGGGTGTTCCTGCCGTCACAACAACAGACGGCCCTTCAGGCATAAGACTTTCAGCCTGCTGCTCACTTATGCCTATAGGCACCCTTCTTGCAAGCACATTCAATGAAAAGCTTGTTGAAGAGCTTATGACAAAAGAGGGCCTTGAAATGGCTGATAAGGGCAGTGATGTGCTTCTTGCTCCGGGTATGAACATTCACAGAAGCCCTCTTTGCGGCAGAAACTTTGAATATTTTTCAGAGGACCCCTATCTCTGCGGCAAGATAGCAGCAGCCTATGTCAGAGGCATCCAGGCAAACGGCAGAAGTGCATGCCCCAAGCATTTTGCCTGCAATAATCAGGAATATAACCGTAACGGCAACGATTCAAGACTTTCAGAAAGAGCACTCAGACAGATTTATCTCAAGGGCTTTGAAATCTGTGTCAAGGAAGCTAAGCCTCAGAACATTATGACATCCTATAACCTTATCAACGGTGTGTGGGGTCATTATAACTATGAGCTCTGCACCCTTATTCTGAGAGATGAATGGGGATATGAGGGCAACGTTATGACCGACTGGTGGATGAGAAAATCCAAGAGCCAGGAATTCCCTGCTATGCGTGATCAGGCCTACAGAGTCAGAGCACAGGTTGACGTTCTTATGCCCGGCGGCGGAAGAACAGGCTTTAATCAGAAGCCCGACGGTACACTGCTTAAAACCTATGGCAAAGAGGAAGGCATAACCCTTGGCGAAATGCAGAGATGTGCTATGAATGTGCTAAGATTTGCCATGAATTCCAGTGCGATGGAAAGAGTATAATTTCATAAAATCAAGGTGCTTCGGGCTTTCGTCTGAAGCATCTTTTCGGTTATAACGGCACTTTCCTGCAGGCAAAGTCAGGAAAAGGTGATTTATGTTGCTTTTTCTGTCACTATATGATAAAATAACTGTAATTGACATTTGATTAACAGAGGCATATTTATGGCAAAGAAAGAAAAGTCACTGCCGAGCATTTCACAGCTCGAGGGTGAGATAAAAAGAGAAAAATATCAGGCAAGATATAAGCTTGTTCTGAAAAGCACGGTTTTTACTCTTATAACCGTAGCTGCCATAGCTGTGCTCGTGGCAACCTTGTGGCTGCCGGTGCTGCAGATTTATGGCGGGTCTATGTCACCGACTTTGTCAAATGATGATATAGTGGTTTCGACAAAAACCCAGAATTATAAAAGAGGAGAAATAATTGCCTTCTATTATAACAACAAGGTGCTGGTTAAAAGAGTTATTGCAGGCCCGGGCGAATGGGTCATAATAAGTGATGACGGAACAGTTTATGTTAATGAAATTATGATAGTTGAGCCTTATATAACAGATAAAGCAAAGGGCGAGTGTGACATTGAAATGCCTTATCAGGTGCCCGAGGGCAAATTGTTTGTTATGGGTGATCACAGAAGTGTTTCTACCGATTCGCGTAACAGTGTTGTGGGCTGTGTCGCCGAAGAGCAGATAGTTGGCAAAATAATTTTCAGAGTGTGGCCGTTTAATGTTTTCGGGCCGATAAATTAAAAGAAAGGAGAGATTTTATGAAAGATAAAGAAAAGCTCAGCTCTTCACAGAAAAAACCTGTGAAAAGAAAAAAGAAGAAGAAAAACGATGCGTTTTCGACAATATTTCTTGTGCTTATTTTTGTTGTAGGTCTCTCTTTGCTTTTATATCCCACCATCAGTGATTATTGGAATTCAATGCATCAGTCAAAGGCTATTGCCACCTATTCGGAAAGTGTTTCAAAGCTTCAGGAAGACGAATATAAGGAGCTTCTTGAAAAGGCTCAATGGTTTAACGATTATCTCAGAAAAAACTGCTCAGGCGGCACTCTGAGTGAAGAAGAGCTTGAAATGTATAAGGGGATACTTGACGTTTCGGGCACAGGTATTATGGGCTATATTGATATCCCAAGCATAGATGTTTCACTGCCGATTTATCACACTGTTGATGAAGACGTTCTGCAGATTGCAGTCGGTCACATTGAGTGGTCATCACTTCCTATAGGCGGTGAAAGCACTCACAGTGTGCTTTCGGGTCACAGAGGTCTGCCCTCGGCAAAGCTTTTTTCAAACCTTGACAAGCTGACAGAGGGTGACGAGTTTATGCTTCATATTCTTAACGAAACTCTCACATACCGTGTGGATCAGATTCTCATCGTTGAGCCAAAAGACGTGAAGAGTCTCACCATATCACCTGGCAAGGATCTGTGCACACTTGTCACCTGCACGCCCTACGGTGTTAACTCTCACAGAATGCTGGTACGCGGTTACAGAGTCGAAACCGTAAAAGAAACACCCACCATCAACATCGTTTCAGAGGCTGCACAGATAGAGCCCTTGTTGGTGGCGCCGCTTATTGCAGCACCCATTCTTCTTGCACTGCTGATTTTTGTGCTGCTGAAATACCGTAAGAAAAACAGATAAAGGGTGAAAAGGGTTATGAAAACCAAAAGAAAAACAGGCAACATAATTGTTGCACTGGGCATTATACTTATAGCTGTTTCACTTGTGTGGACAGGTTATAATCTCATATGCGAAAAAATGGCAGAGAAATCCTCTGAAGAGGCTCTTATGCAGATGGAGCTTGACATAATCGAGAGCAACCCCGAGGAGGTTCCCGATTATATACTTGATTCCGACAGAGAGATGCCGGTGAAAGAAATTAACGGCAAAGAATATATAGGCGCAGTTTCCATACCTGCCCTCGAGCTGGATTTGCCTGTTATAAGCAACTGGAGCTATCAGAATTTCAGAATATCCCCATGCAGATATGAGGGAACTCCCTATAAAAACAATATGATTCTCTGTGCACACAACTACAGAAAGCATTTCGCCTCTCTCAGATATCTCACTGAAGGCGACAGAGTCTATTTCACCGATATGGATAAAAACAAGTTCAGCTATGAGGTTATGTATGTTGAGGTGATTGACAGAACAGCTGTTGAACAGCTTAACGCAGGTGACTGGGATCTTACACTGTTTACCTGCACCTACGGTGGCGCAACACGAGTTGTTGTGCGTTGCAGAAAGGTTTAAACAAAAAACAAAGGGACTGCCGAAGGCGGTCCCTTTACTGATATATAAATATAACAAATTCCGTTGTGATATCCAGTGAGTATATATCCTTGAGCTTTGCTTTATCCTCAGGTTTTGTGTGATAATAATAGGGTGTCATTTTAAACAGTGACATTATATCTTCATTTGTTTCAAGGTGTACCCGTGCCGAAACCTTTCGTTTTTCAATAAGCCTGAGATTTTTTGTTTCGGGTGGAGCCTCATCGTTTTTATACGGCGTGTCATAAAGAATTTCCTTTAGCTCAAAGAGATGGTTTTCGCCTGCAACAACACTGACAATATAGCCATCATCCTTTGTTATACGGCTGAATTCTGCTTCATGAAAGGGTGCAAAGAGATGAAGGGAAAAATCCACACACTTGTCTTTTACGGGAATACGGGCAAGATTACCCACAAAATAGGTTATGCCGTTTTTTCTTTTTGCTGCAAGACGCACCATTTCCTTGGATAAGTCAAAGCCGATGATTTCACAGTCAATTTCATTTTTAATTCTGTGACCGTAGTAGCCTTCACCGCAGCATATATCTGCAATCAGCGGGCGGGTGAGGGACTTCTCATTTATAAGCTCCACCAAGGCGCGTACAAGAGCGTCAAAATAACCCTTTGAAAGAAACTCGCGGCGGTTAAGCGCCATATCCTTGTTGTCGCCTGTTGCGCTGCCGGGCTTGTGTGAGCCTGTGAGCAGGTTGACATAGCCCTCTTTTGCCTTGTCGAAGCAGTGCCCATTTTCACAGGTGTAGCTTCTGCTGCTTTCTGTCAGGGCTTCGCCGCATACAGGGCAGATTATACAGTTCATTTGTCGCACCTCTTTGTTGAAAAAAATCTGTCTGTGTGATATTATATATAAAAAGAATGTTTAAGTCAATTGTGAGGTTAATATGGCAAAGGCTAAAGATATAAAAACCAATGCGATGCGCATACTTGATAAAAAGAAAATACCCTATAAGGTCAATTATTATCAGTGCGATGAGTTTATCGACGGCATACATATTGCAGATATGCTTTCACAAAGCTATGATATGACCTTCAAAACCCTTGTGGCTGTGGGCAAAAGCGGTGAAAACTATGTTTTTGTTCTTCCGATAGATAAAGAGGTTGATCTGAAGAAGGCTGCAAAATCCGTGGGAGAAAAAAGTGTTGAGCTGCTTCACGTCAAGGATATCAAAAACGTTACTGGATATATAAGAGGAGGCTGCACTCCCATTGGTATGAAAAAGCAGTTTCGCACCGTGTTTCACGAGAGCATTCTCTCGCATGATGAAATAATTATAAGCGGCGGTGCCCTGGGTGTTCAGCTTTTTATCTCACCGTCAGATATTATCGCGTGCACGGGTGCCACTGCTCAGGATATAATTTTTAATGAAAATTCTTGAAATTGATATAAAAATGGTATATAATAAGGTTACTATGTAATAGGAGGAAATACAAATGAACATTTTAGCTACTTTTGAAGAAATTTTCTGGGACTTATGGAATAAACTCTATGAATATCTTTGTGAAATTTTTGAAGCAGAACCCAATCCCGATTGGTATGCTCCTCTTCCCGAAGAAGAATAATCAGAAAAAGTTCAGATGGCTGCTCGGCAAACGGCAGCCTTTTGATTTATGTTGAAAGGTAACTGCTATGATAAAAGACTATCTTGAAATAGGAAAAATAACCTCCACTCACGGCATAAAGGGTGAAATGCGCGTTCAGCCATGGTGCGACAGCCCGGAATATATGAAAAAATTCAAGACTCTTTATCTTGATAACAAGGGCGAAAAGCCTCTGAAGGTGTCATCAAGACCTAACGGCAATATGGTTATTATGAAGGCACAGGGCGTTGATACCGTTGAAGAAGCTGCCCGTTACAGAGATAAGGTGCTCTATATGAAAAGAAGCGATGCAAAGCTTCCTGAGGGCACATGGTTTATTCAGGAGCTTATTGATTGCACTGTTGTTGATGCCGACGATGAAAGCATAGTTTACGGTGTGCTCAGTGATGTTTCGCAGACAGGCGCAAACGATGTCTGGCACATTATGCAGAATGAAAAGGAATATCTTATCCCTGCAATTCCAAGTGTTGTTATCAGCACTGATGTGGTTGAGGGAATAATTAAAATCCGTCCTCTGAAAGGAATTTTTGACGATGAGAATTGATATACTTACTCTTTTCCCTGAAATGTGTGAGTCGGTGCTTTCTGAAAGCATTATAGGCAGAAGTCGTCAGTCAGGTCTTGTTGAAATCAATTGCCGTCAGATAAGAGATTACACTCTTGATAAGCATAAAAGAGTTGATGACACACCCTACGGTGGCGGTATGGGCATGATTATGCAGGTTCAGCCCATATATGACTGCTATATGAGTCTTTGCGATGAAATAGGCAAGCGTCCCCACCTTATATATATGTCGCCTCAGGGCAAAACTCTCACACAAGGCCGTGTGCGCGAGCTTGCACAAATGGAAAATGTGGCAATTCTCTGCGGACACTATGAGGGCATTGACGAAAGAATAATTGAAGAAATCGTTGATGAGGAAATTTCCATTGGCGACTATGTACTAACCGGTGGTGAGCTGCCTGCCCTTGTGCTGGCTGACAGCATATCCAGAATGCTTCCCGGAGTACTGCCTAATGAAGAGGCATTCAGTGATGAGAGCCATTACAGCTCACTTTTAGAGCATCCGCAATACAGCAGACCCTATGAGTGGCACGGACGAACTGTTCCGGATATACTGTTATCGGGGCACCATGCAAATATCTGCAAATGGAAACGTCAGCAAAGTCTGATGCGAACTTATCTCAGACGTCCCGATATGCTTTCAAAGGCTGATCTGGATAAAAAGGACATAGAGTTTTTGCGTCTTTTTAAGGCACAGCTCAAGGAAAAGGAAAAAGTGCAAAACGAAGACGGAAAAAATGAATAACAACTGTCAATTAAATTCTTTTATGCGGTGTGCAAGAGCTTTTTAAGACGAAAACATTATGGTGAAAATGCACAAATTTGACCCCTTGTTTTTGTTAATGTTTAGGCTTGCAACCAAAAAGTTTTAAAGTGGTTTTTAAGCATTGACGAAGCTTGTTTTTAAGGTTATAATATATTAGAAATTTAACTTGTTTTAAACCAAATCTAAATTAGTGGGAGATATTGATATGTTTGTTAAAGATGTAAAAGTTCAGAATCAGGTAGGTCTTCACGCTCGTCCTGCAACTTTCTTTATTCAGAAAGCTAATGAATTCAAGTCATCAATCTGGGTTGAAAAGGAAGAAAGAAGAGTAAATGCAAAGAGCTTACTCGGCGTTCTTTCACTCGGAATTATGGGTGGCACAGACATCCGCATTATTGCTGGCGGTCCCGATGAGGAACAGGCTGTTGAAGAGCTTGTAAGACTTGTTGAATCAGGCTTCACAGAGTAAGAAAACCTAATTCTGCACACCCTATGCGGGTGTGCATTTTACTTTTTAAATGAATAAAAAAGATAAGCGAATCACTCGTCATCGGGTGATTCGCTTTTTGTCAGTTGGTCATATGCTTTTTCAGATTTTCCATAACCTTGCCCAATGGCTTATAAAGCAGCATCATCAGCACAAAGTTGCCCACGCAGTGAGTTATATCCCAGGGTATGCCTGCAACCCACCAGGCAAAGGCAGCCGAGAGACCGCTTTTCAGGTCAGTACCCGTAAAAGCATAGGGGATAGCACACAGTGCACCGAATGAAAGTCCGAATATGCCTGAAATAGCTGCCCAGATAACAGCGCTGTTGTTGTGTCTGAAGATTTTTGCAATAAGCACAAGCAGGGGCCAGGCATAAAGATAGCTTATCCACCACAGATTAAAGCCGAAAACCACGCCTTCAATAAGGGTGAAGACGGGAACAACATAATAGACCTTATTTCCGAAATGCTTTGAAAAAAGCACCAGCCAGAAAGCAGTAAGGCTTATGTTGGGCAGGCCCACCATGGCAAATTTGCACACCTCAATAACTGCCACCATAAGAGCAACAAGAGCCACATCCAGGGCGGCATTTCTTGTTTTGACATTCATCAGGGCATTACAGTGTAAACAATTCTGAATGCATCGCCGTCTTCAACAGGCTGCTGTGACACACCGTAATTGCAATAGTCCTCTCCGATGAAAAAGCCCCAGTAGGCTGTGCCTGAATCAAGAGCGGCATCAACACCGTTAATGACATTTATTGTCATGCCATAAGGTCCTTCTTCGCCCTGAAAGGTAAGCCCGTCAGCATCTTCCATAGCACCGAGAAGATATTCGGCATCGGTTGAAACTTCATAGACAGTAGAGGTTTTGTCGGGCATAACAACTTCAATAGTGATGTCTTTTTCGCCTTCGACGCTTTTTTCTCTGAAGGTAATGAAAGTAACAGCCATAGCTGCAATAAGCAGCACAAGAACAACAATGCCTGCAATTTTTTTGCCTTTCATTTTACACGTCTCCTTTCTTTAATAGTCTGAGTGCATAAAAAAACTGCGGCACTTTCGACTTAAAGAAGGAGTCGTTGCTTCAGCCGATTACTCGCGGCCCCACAATATCATTCAAGGCAGGTCTTCTGACTCGGTTATCAACACTTTGCTCCGTCTTCTCGGCCTTCACCAATGACTGCATCTCAATGCGTGGAACAAAGCTCCTCCATTACAGCGACGAGTTCGTGGGGGAATTTCACCCCGCTTCCCTTTTCACCCTATAAGCGGAAAAGCTTATCTGACACCTAGAATGTTTTTATTCACTTGATATAAATTATATCACGCCGTTTTTTTGTTGTCAATAAAGCTCTATGCTTATTATGAGTGTCATTTGTAACTAAATTGACAAACAAGCTTTTATAATGCTATAATCAAAATAATATAAGTCAATTCTGACTGGTTTTGCGAGGAGAAATATGGAAAAGAAGAAAAAGATTTATACGATTGCTACGGCTCATCTCGACACGTGCTGGCTCTGGACTTATGAGAAAACCGTATCGACCTTTGTTCCGGGCACTCTCAGAGAAAATTTTGCACTTTTTGAGAAATTCCCTGACTATAAGTTCAATTTTGAGGGCAGCAACAGATATGAGTTGATGCAGGAGTATTATCCCGAAGAGTTTGAAAAGCTCAGACACTATATAAAACAGGGCAGATGGCATCCTTGCGGCTCCTGCTATGAAAACGGCGATGTCAACACACCATCACCCGAGGCTCTGACAAGAAATATCCTCTATGGCAACGGCTATTTCAGAAAAAATTTCGGTGTGGAATCCAATGATATTTATCTCCCCGACTGCTTTGGCTTCGGCAGAGCACTGCCTTGTGTTGCCGCACATTCAGGCCTTACAGGCTTTTCTACACAGAAGCTTACCTGGGGTGGCTCTGTTGATGTACCCTTTGATATCGGCAGGTGGACAGGCAAGGACGGCAAGGGCATATGGTGTGCGCTAAAGCCCGGTGCATATACCAACGTTGCAGGCAATGTGAGAAAGAACCGCAGAGCAACTGCCAACCTCAGGGATAACGAGCAATACGGCAATAACAAAACCTTTATTTATCACGGCACCGGCGACAGAGGCGGCGGCCCTGCAAAAGCATCGGTCAGAAATATCCAGAAGGCTGTCAGACTCAATGATAAAAATGATATCAAGGTGTTTTCATCAACAACAAAAGAGTTTTTTGATGACCTTGAGAGACTCACCGACGAACAGAAAAAGGCTATGCCTGTCTTTGACGGTGAGCTGCTTCTCACAGAGCACGGTGCAGGCAGCTACACCTCACGAACAGTAACCAAACGCTGGAACAGACGCGCTGAGTTGCTTGCTGATGCAGCTGAAAGATTCAGTGTTGCTGCAGTCAATGAAGGTCTTGCAGATTATCCCGGCAAAGCATTTGAAACGGCATGGAAAAAGGTTATACTTCATCAGTTCCATGACGATATCACAGGCACATCCTTTGAGGAATGCTATAAAAGAAGCCACAATGACTATGTTCAGGCTATGCACAGCTTTTCGTCTGAATATACGGCTGCGATGAAGGCTCTTTCTTCACAGCTCGACACATCCTTTGTCAAGGGTACAGCTGTTATTGTTTCAAATCCTCTTCAGGATGCAAGATGCGAGGCAGTGAGTGCAGACCTTGATTATGAGGGCGAAATGCCTTATTCAGCAGTTTTTGACAGCAACGGCGATGAAGTACCCTCACAGATGAAAAAGCTCTCTGAGGGCAGAATCCGTGTCAGCTTTATGGCAACGGTACCCTCCTGCGGTGCTGCGGCTTATGATGTGCGTCTGAGTGCAGAAAAGTCTGAATTTAAAACCGGACTGACAGTAAACGGCAGGGTACTTGAAAATAAAAACATCAGGGTGACTCTTGATGAAAAGGGCGATATTGCTTCGGTTTTTGATAAAAAGAGAAACACAGAAGCTCTCAGTGAAAGTATAAAACTTGCAATTCTTCACGATATAGACAGCTATGTCTGGCCCTCATGGGAGGTCAAGCTTTCAGATCTTAGCAGAAAGCCATATATGTACCCCTCTGACCCTGAAATCACAGTGGAGGACGAGGGCAGCGCCCTTTGCAGAATAAAGGTTGTGAGAAAAGCGGGGAAATCCGTCTTCAGGCAGATTATTTCACTTGATGCCGAGAGTGACTTTGTGTCTGTTGAAAATGAAGTCGACTGGCGCGAGGAAGCATCCCTTCTCAAAGCAGAATTCAGAACTGCAGCAAAGAATGAGACTGCACAGTACGATATCGGCTTTGGTCTGACTGAAAGAAAAACAAACACGCCAAGGTTGTTTGAGGTTCCTGCGCAGAAATGGGCAGGCATCACCGATAAAGAGGGCAGAAGCGGCACTGCAATTTTCAGCGATTCGCGCACAGGCTGGGATAAGCCTGACAGCGGCACAATCCGTCTGACCTGCATACACACGCCCCTTAATAATTACCGCTGGGAATGCTCTCAGCACATTATGGATATGGGCATCAACCGTTTTGGCTTCGGTGTCTATCCTCACAGCGGTGAACCCGATAAGATTATTTCACGTGCCGACAGCTTCTGTCAGAGAATGCACACCTTTGTTGCCGATAGCCATGAAGGCCGTTTAGGCAGTGTGTACTCTGCCGTAAAGGTCAGCGACAGCAAGGTCAGAATATCAGCTCTTAAAAAAGCAGAAGACAGTGACAGAATAATAATACGTCTTGTTGAATATACAGGTGCACCTGCAAAGGATGTTGCAATAGAATTCCCGAATGAAATTAAGGAAGCCTTTGAAGTCAGAGGCGACGAAAAAGAAATCGGCAGAGTCAGGACTGAAGACGGCAGACTGCTGATTGATATGGGTGCAAACGAAATCAGAAGCTTTGCTCTTGTGCTCAGAAAAGAAAGGACTGAAAAAGCCTCTCTGCAGAAAGATTTTGATTTGCCCTATAATGCAGTTGCAATAACCTCAGATAAAACAAGGATGAATTCTGAGCTGAGTGGGGGAGTGTCAATACCCCTGGAGCTTATAAGTGAAAGGGCTCTTTGCGGCGGTGTGAATTATAAAATGCCTGCAGGAGAGAAAAACGGACTTATCTGTAAGGGACAGCGCCTGAGTCTGCCTGAGGGCTACACTTCCATCAGCTTTCTTATGACTTCTCTCGGCGGAGACAGAGATGCGGTTTTCACTCTCGGAGAAGCCCGCGTAACGAGAAAAATACAGGACTGCTTTGAAGCAATCGGTGTCTGGGACCTGATGAGAAGCAGAATAACGGGGTATATAAAGAGTGAGCCTCAGATGCTTTCATTCAGCCATACACACGCAAAGAATGAAAACCTCATCGCAAAGCAGATGTACTTTTTCAGAGCAGATATTCCTCTTGGTGAAAGTGATTCGGTGACTCTGCCTGATGATGAGAAGCTTATGATTTTATCGGCAACTCTCATTAAGGAAAATAATATGCTTATAAAAGCTGACGAACACTTCGACACTATGGAAAAGAGAAGGTTTGACTATAGCTTTTCGGATTATGCTCTGAAGGCGTCGATGCCCTCGAAGGGGGAATTATTCCTTGATAAATTCCTTGACAGAACACAGAGTCCGTCAATAAGAGCTTTCACAATGCAAACCAAGCTGTCTTTAGGTGAGCTTTATTATTATCTCAGGAATATTCCTCAGCTTATCGCTTTGCCGTCAAGAAAAAAGAAAATGCTTGAAAGATAAAATAAAGGGCTGTGCCGAATGGCACAGCCCCTTTATTTATTTAAGATATTGCTTAGAATTTGAAGAGATTCTTGAACCAGTTGATAATTTTCTGGAAGAATGCCTTGATCTTTGCACCGAAGCTTGAATCAATTTCCTTGCCGCAAACATCACAGGTGTTGTCATCGTCAGCATCTGTGTGAGCTGTCTTAGCAATAGCCTGAGTCTGAGTTGCGCCACAAGCACACTTGCGAACCTGTGAGCCTTCTTCGTTGCAGGTAGCAGCCTTGGTTGTTGACCATGCGCCGTAGGAGTGAGCCTTAACGGGGATTGTTGCGCCGCCTGATACCCATGTCTGGCAGTCTTCGCAATAAACACCGGCTTCTCTACCTGTTGCCTTGCAAGTTGCGTCAACCTTAGCTTTGTTTACTTTACCTGTGTGATCTGCAGGAATTGCAGCACCGCCTGATACGATGTAACCGCAGTCTGCGCATACGATAGCATCTTCAACGCCTGCTTCTGTACATGTAGCTGCCTTACCGGGAACTGTTGTTGTTTCAAGGTCAGCTGCTGTGTGATCCTTATTGCACTTTGCAAAGAAGGGAAGGATGCCTGCTTCTCTTACAAGGTTAAGAGCAGCGGGAACAAGGTCAGCCTTGCGAGCGTTGATGCTATCCATGTTGTTGGAAGCGATAACTGCATCGTTTTCTGCTGATGTGAAGTATTCCTGAACAGTGATTTCTGTGAAGGGTGCTGCTGAGTAATCTGCAAGATTTACATAATCTTCTGCATTTACAGTGTCGGGGAAGATAGAGTCAACGATGTGCTCTGAAGCATTGATAAGAGCTTCTGTTACTGAGCAGTCAGCTGCAACGTCTTCTGTCTTTTCCTTTGTTTCGAAGAGACCGAGGAAACCGTCGAGGTCGCCTTCAAGACCGTCGTCGAAGAGGTAACCCATTACAAGGTTGCCGTCAAATGCGAAGCCGTTACCTGCGCAATTTGAAGCGAGTGAGCCGAGAGGAAGAATTGAATTAGCTACTGCAGAAATCTTATCGATTGTGTCTGTGTAATCATTGTCACAAGCAATGATGATACCGTCAGCAAGCTCATATACTCTGTTTGTCAGAGCTGTGAGAGTAGCCATCCATGTTGCACCCTTTTCAACCTTGAGCTCGAATGCTATTGTGGGCATTTCGATGCCTGTTTCTGTTGAGAGTGTTGCAAGTGCATCGTTAGCAATTGTGTTAACGAGTGCTACGCCTTCTGTTGCTGCTTCATAGATAACGTCAACAAGCTTTGTCATGATGATGTCCTTGCCGGCGCCGTCTGCTACTGTTGCTGCGTCTGTCTTAGCGGGTACTGTGAGAGCGAAGTTAACATCAGCTTCTGCAAGCTTATCGTTGAGAACGGGGATGCATTCGCCAAGAACGTAGTCAGCTGCTGCAACTGCCATAGCATCAAGGTTTTTGAGGTCGCCGATAAGTGCATGAATTTCAGCGATAGTTGCGTTTGTGCCGTCGTCAAGCATATCAAGACCGAGAGTGATAACTGATACCCAGAGGCCTTCAACGCTTGAGAAGTCGATAGCATAGATAAGGTCGAGAGGAAGCTCGCCGAGGATAGCTGAAAGGTCAATGCCTAAGCCCTTGATGATTTCCTGGAGACCTTCGTCGTTCATAACATCTTCTGCTGCAGCCATCATATCGTTAGCTGTTGCACAGATCTTTTCGAGGTTAGCTGTGAAGTTTGTGTTGTCGCCGTCAACGAGAGCAAGCTTCTGCATACCGCTGTCGCTTACGAGCATATCAACAAGACCGTAGAGAATGTGGTTAGCCTGACCTACAACACCGTCATAAGCATCATAGTTGCCTGCGAAGTCGAGGAGGTCTGCATCAATAGCATAATCTGTATCGATGAAGTCAAGAAGAGCCTTAGCATCATCAATGTCAAGGTTACCGCTGAGTTCGTCAGCAACGATTGTCATGAGGGGGTTATCAATCATTGAAGCCATCATGTTCATCATTGTTTCGCCGATCATCGGAGTGTCCTTAGTAACTGCTGAACCGTTCATATAAGCAATGATATCATCAACTGCTACCTGAGCGATGAATTCATCTTCTGTTGCCCAGCCTGTGTATGAAAGAACAACGTCAACTGAATCGATGCTGATACCGAATGAAGCAAATGAAGCCACTGCGCTCTGAGCTGCCTTAAGAGCTTCTGCTTCTGCAAATTCTTCAATAGCTGTGAAGTCGATGTCGATAGCGGGGATAGCAAGATCCTTGCCTTCGAGATCCTTGCCTTCAACCTTGAAGAGGAAGCGGCTGTCAAGAACCTTCTTGTTTGCGTCGATCATAAGATCAGCATAATCTGCAGGAATTTCTGTGCCTGCAAATGTGATGCCTGTCTTTGATGCATCGCCACCGGTGAGGGTGTTGTTAACAAGAGTCTGGTTCTTAGCTGTTGCATACATATATACGGGCATTTCATCAACTGAGAGGTACTTTGTTGATGAGGGCTTATATTCTGCAACCTTTGTTGCACCGTCTTTGCCTGTGTAGATAGTTGCAACGGGAGGCTCAAAGTTGATGTTGAGAGCATCTGCCCAGGTGATCACGTTGCAAGCTGTGATTTCAGTTGCTGTGTGTGTGATCTGATAGTAAGCATCGCCGTCTTTGTAATATGCCTTGCCGCCTGAAACTTCAAAGAGAGTTGCAAGGTCATAAGTAGCAGTAAAGCCTGCGGGTACTGCAGCTTCAGCGCCTACTGTAGCTGTCTGACCGAGAGCTGTCTTGAGAAGAGTACGTACAACTGTATCCATAATGTAGTTGTAGTATGTGTCAAGCTTAGCCTGATTGTCTTCCTGTGCGAGAGCTACGAAGTTTTCAACAAGTGTGTAGATGTCTGTTGTGCGAAGGTCATAGGTTTTGAGCTCTGCGATAGCATCAGCTGAAAGGATGCCGTTATCTTCGCAAACACCTACAAACCAGCCGAGGATACCGTTGTTGAGAGCATCGTCGAATGTTTCGTCTGCGGGAATTGTGTAACCCATCTGGTCAGCAACCCACTTTGTGAACTTAGCCTGGATGTCGTTGCCGATAAGATAATCGTTATAGAAGTCAACGATTTTCTTGTTTTCAGCATCTGTTGTGTCGAGAGAAAGAATATATTCGCCTACCTTACCGTAGTCAAATACTTCTGCGTCCCAACGGAAAACCTTGCCGAATGTTTCGGAGTTGTCAGCCATAAACTGAAGAACGCCGTCGATGAAGCCGAGAGCTGAGCCTGCAGCTTCACGTGTAACAAGATTTGTTGAATCAAGGTTAGCGAAGTCGCCACCAAGTTCTTTGAGATAGTCTTTGTAGCCGATGATATCATCGAGGTTCTGAACGTCGATAGCCTTGTCTATTTCAGCTGAAACAAAGCTTTCGAAACCGTCAAAGCCGCCGTTGGCAATAACGCCGTCAGCTATTGAAGCCTTGATATCTTCTGCGTACTTAGCGATTTCTCTGTCAGCCCAATCAAGGATAACAGCCGCGATTTGTTCAGCGCTCATGCCGTCAATGTAAGCTTCGTTATTTGCTGCAATTTCAGCTCTGTCATAAGAGCTGTCAGCTGCAAAAGAAGCAAAAGGCACTACACCTAAAAGCATAATCACTGAAAGAATGATAGCCAGTGTTTTTTTCATTATTAGTTCCTCCTTTATTCTGAAACTTGTTTGTGTCACTGTTCACAAACTCGTCATAATTATCTTATCAAAAGCTATAAAAATAAACAAGTAACAAAATCCTTGTTTCTGTCAAAACATTAACAAAAAACGTGGAGTTGTTACTTGAAAATTATGATATTTTCACAAAGTAAAATTACATTGGAAAAAGCTCGTTCGCTATATCGGTAATTCTTTGCATATTTTTTATATAAGTATTCCTGTCGAAATTGAGAAGGTCAAGGCAAAGTGAAGCAACACCGCCGTTGAGCATAAACTCAAACTTCTCTTCATTTTCATTATAATATGCTTCGCCCCAGCGCTCAATCATCTTATTTTTGAATCGGGGAGTGATTATTCTGTTGGCATCTATGGCAAAGTCCCAATAAACATGCTTGCCGATAAAGCCTTTGAGCAAAGCAATATCATCTTCAGTGAAAACGATGAGGTGATTGTCATCATGAAATCCGTCTTTGGTGTTAAGAATAATACTAAGCTGTTCGCAAAGTTTATCAATGATATATTCACGGGTTTTTACCACAAGGTCGTCTATATCCTTATAGTAAAGATAAAAGCTTGCTCTTGATACGCCTGCTTTTTCGCAAAGAGCTGAAACCGAAATTTTTTCAACCTCTTTATGTGCCAGCTCAGCCAAGGTGATTCTGAGCTTTGATTCAACATTATTTTGCATAATGGCCTCCGAACAGCTCTTCAAAGTTGAGCATCTTTTTGCAGATTGTTATAAAACCGGTGTTATGCTCTCTGCCTTCCATTATATCCCTGATATAAGCACCCATTGCTGCTACGGTCATAAAACGAAGACGGAAAAGCTGATCTTCGGAAAGATTGATGGAGGCAGGAAAAAGATTCTGAGCGATTTTATAAAACATTGCCTCAAAGAAATATCTGCTTCCGTTTTCACTGGAAATGAGGATGATGTATTTTTCCTGAGTGTTAAAAATGTTGAGAATTTCATCGAAGCATTCTTCTTCATTTTTTGCCTCAATAATCTTTTTCAGGCAATTCTCTATTATTGCGGCACCCAGTCTTTCAGCAACCTTTTTGTGCATATCAAAAATATCAACATAGTGACGATAAAAGGTGGTACGGCTGATGCCTGCTTTTGAAATAATATCTGAAACAGTGATTTTGCTGTAGTGCATTTCTTTGAGCATATCGAAATAAGCCTCATCAAGCTTCTGCCTTGCAGATTGTGAGTTCATCAGCATCGACCTCCTTTATCAACATTTGTTTATTTTTCTTTAACATTTTAATGCTAAATTACATTTTTTTCAATAGCGATTAGACAGTTTTTAGGGTTTTGTAACCTTAAAAGATGGTCCGGAGAAAAAAGACAGACATCCCGTTTAAAAGGATGTCTGCTGTAATTGATTTTTAAGCTGTCAGCTCAAAAGAGAAGCATCTGCCTTGTCTATGCCTATTGTTATAATTTCAAAAGGCTTGTAGCTGACGGTGTCGGTTTCGCCCGTAACATCTTCAAGGAAGTTGAGGAGTCTGACTTTATGGCCGAGCTTCAGGCTGCCTCGCCTGCCGTTCTGCTCTGAAAGACGCACAACTATCATGTCGCCCTTTTCACTCATTTTCATTGTCTGAAGATACAGACCGTCAAATGAGCTCTTGCATGAAAAATCAGCCTTGCACAGGGGTACGTTGTATTCGTAAGCAATATTGTTGATTTCTGCTTTAACAAAATCATCACCGTGAGGATAAATCATATAGCTGAATTCGTGATGACCCAGGTCACTTGTGACATCGGGGCGCACTGTTGCACGCAGAAGGCTGAGGCTCATTGAGTTTTCAAGAAGACCGACACCGTATTTTGAATCGTTTATAAGCGCGATGCCGCCGTCGGTTTCTGCCATATCTACCCATTTGTGATGGCAAACCTCAAAACGTGCCTGCTGCCAGGTGGTGTTACGGTGAGTTTCTCTTTCGATGAAGCCTGCGCTTGTGTCACAGACTGCCTTTCTTGTGAGCAGGTTGCACTCAAACTGTGCCTTGGCCAGCACGTGCTTTTCATTCCAGTCAACAATGTTTTCGGTTTCTATGCCGCGGGACTGACGGAAAACTCTGACAATGCGCTTCCAGGTGCTTTTTTCTGTTGCAAGAGTGCAGGCAAAGGAAGCAACCTCTGAATTGCTCTCAATGAGCTCAAGGGGTGACACAACCCTGATTTCTACCTCGCGGTCTGTGTAATTGGGAAGAATATCCCATGCGTCATAAACACCGGGGTTATCCTTATAAAGTCTGAGCTTGTTGAATTCACCGCCGACCCACTGACGCTCAAGCTCTCTGTCATAAAGGCTTTCAATGCTGCCATCGGCGCCGAAAACGATTTCATAATAGGGGGTTATAATTTTTTCTCCCACTGTGAGCCATTCTTCGGTGTACCCTGCCGATGTGATTTCACCCGAAGAAAGAGGGGGCAGATGGGGGATTACCCAATTACCCTTTTTGCCGTAACGCACACTTTCGCCGTTTTCATCAGGCACAAAGGTCAGGTGAGTACGGGAAAAGCCAAGAGAATTGAAATATTTGTTGCCTGTGCCGATAATTTTATCAACTCTCTGCTCAATTTCTTCATAGTCAGCCATGGCATCACGGTAAACGGGAGTGATGTGGCTGCCGGGCAGAATGTCATGGAATTGGTTAATGAGAAGCTTTTTATAAATCTCACGGATTTCCTCGTGAGGATATTCTTCACCCTTCAAATGACGCAGAGTTGAAATGATTTCTGCTTCGCGAAGCTTATATTCAAGCTGACGGTTATAGCGCTTCATCTTTGATTTTGTGGTGAAGGTGCCGCGATGCATCTCCAGATAAAGCTCACCATCCCATTTGGCAAGATTTTTATTATCCTTAAGATTTTTTTCAAGGAATTCCTGACCGCCTGTGTGCTCGGTTTTAGGCATAACCGAAAGCTTGTTGAAACGGTGCATAATCTCAATCATTTCTTCGGTGCAGCCACTGCCTCCGTCACCGTAACCGAACATGGAGAGTGTCTGTCCGCCCTGATTTTTATCCTGATATGCCTCCCAGTTTTCCTGAATCTGTGAGGGCATGTTCCATGTTATAAAGTGTGTCGGCGGAACGCAGGCGTAAACCTCACTGCCGTCAATGCCCTTCCATATAAAGTTGTTGTGGGGGAATCGGTTTGTATCGTTCCAGGTTGACATCTTGTTTGAAACAAAGTAGTCAACACCGCTTTTTTTGAGAATCTGAGGCAGAATCCAGCTGTTGCCGAAAACGTCAGGCAGCCAGCAGTTTCTGACAGTCTTGCCGAACTTTTCACGGAAATAGTGCTGACCGTACATAAACTGACGGATAAGACTTTCAGCCGAGGGAATATTGCAGTCGGGTTCCACATACATAGCGCCCACAGGCTCAAACTGTCCTCTTGCAACCTTTTCTTTTAATTCCTCAAACACATCGGGGTAGTATTTTTCAAGCATTTCATAAGTGTATGCCTGAGTGTGAGTATATTTAAAGTCGGGATATCTGTCCATAAGACGAAGCTGGATGAGAACTGTGCGAAGGTTTTTCTGCACACTGTGAATTCTTCTCCAGTAATATGCAATATCAAGATGTGAATGAGCCACCAGAGCAACATCACCGCTGCCCTTATAGTCATCGTTTGCATATATTACATCATCAACATATTTTTTTGCCTTAGCAACATCCTCTGTTTTCACATCGTCAAAATCGATAAGATTAAGGGCATTGTTAATTTCTCGGTTAAGGAAGCTGCGGTAATCCTCATTGAAAAGCTCACTCTTTGCAATATCGAGCAGAAGCTCCAGATCATAAACAAGCTCAAGCACAGTGTGATTAACGCTGGCAAGATAAGCTCCCTCAAAAATCTGACGACAACCGCGTACGGAAAGAGATTCAGGATTGCGCTCGTCATCGGGCTTTGAACGGTTGTAGCCCTCCATTTCAAAATGAAGAAGGTCGGAATCAACATATCCCGAAAGAAGAATTCTGTCTCGGTTGGGGTCAACACCGCCGACATATCTGCCGTTGACTTTGACTATAATTTCGGCAGCGGTTTTAAGTGAAAACCACAGCTCTTTGCCTTTAAGTGAGTCGGGCACAGTGACATCTGCCTTGAAAAATGCTGTGCCGTCAGGGGTGAAATACATATCGCCCTTGCGAAGATTACGCCATGATTCGGGATAGTATTCATACTGCATTTCCGCAATCTGGCGTGCATCGCGCACCATAAGGTTTTCTATTTCAAATTTTTCTTCATATATGTATCTTTTAAGCCAGCCGAAGCGCAGGTCGGTCCATTCCTCGGGACGCATGCTTCTTCTGACAACTTTAATATGTGCCATAGTCCTTCACCACCTTAATCTTTATCCCAGAAGAAAGGCTTTTTCTTCTGAGCAACGATTTTTACACTCACGCCCATATCGCGCAGAATTTCCCCTTCAATCCAGGCAAGACAGCGCTCAACGATAAGACATTTAGAGCATTCACCCTGCAAAAGCACAGTGAGAATTCCGTCTTCCAGTGAAATAAAATCTATTTCACCGCCGTCGCCCTGAAGCTTTGGTTTAATGATATTTTCAATATAATTTTTCATAAGCAACCCTCGACTTTCCTGGCTATATTTTATATTAATTCAGGTGCAGTGTCAACCGGATTTTCTGCTTAAATATGAAATGCTGACGTCTTTTCACTTTCGGCAAATTGACTTTTTCCTAAAAAATTCTTGCGGGGAAGTTTTCTGAAGCTGATACCTATCAGCTTTTATACTTATAAAAAAACACTTGAAAACGAATATAAAAAGTGTTAGAATTGACACAAAATACCGCACTGTGTATTGCAGAAGAGGGTATGCTTATTCTTTTCTGAAAGTGTAAATCAAAGGAGTGAAAAGCTTTGGCAAAAACAAAAAGAAAAAAGGGATTAGTAATTTTTGTTTGCGTGGTTGTTGTTATTGCTGTAATTATCACTGCTGCAAACTATTTATCTGTTCAGAACCTTTTAGAAAAAGGCAGCTCATACGGCAAGGTTGAAATTGAAAATCAGCTTGTGCCCGAGAAGGACGAAAACGGTAACTGGTATTTTGTAACCGATGAAGAATTCAAGGTTATGCATCTTACAGATATTCATATCGGCGGCGGTTTTATGTCAAAGGATGTTGATGAAAAAGCCATCAATGCTGTTGCACTTATGGTGACAAAGGAAAAGCCCGATCTTGTTATTGCAACAGGTGATATTGCTTTCCCCGTACCATACACTGCAGGCACATTCAATAACTACAGCGGCGCCAAGGCCTTCGCAAATCTTATGGAAAGCCTCGGTGTTTATTGGGATGTTACTTTCGGCAATCACGATGCAGAAGCATATTCATATTTTGACAGAGAAGCACTTGCTTCATTCTATGAAAATGAGGAATATAAATATTGCTTGTTCCAGGCAGGGCCTGAAAATGTTGACGGTTACGGCAACCACACTATTGAAGTGAAAAACTCAGAGGGTGTTATAACTCAGGCTATAGTTTTAATCGACTCACAGGCCTATATAAAGGATAATATAATAGAAAGCATTAAGGGTACTTATGATAACGTTCATCCTAACCAGGTTGAGTGGTATGAATCCGAGATTCTCAGAATGAACGCAGAAAATGAAAAAATAAGCAAAGAGTCAGTACCTGTAAAATCACTTGCATTTTTCCATATACCTCTGGTTGAAATGGATGATGCCTGGACACAGTTCAAAGAAAACGGATATAAGGACACAGAGGATTTCAAATATGTTGAGGGCCTTATAGGTGAACTTGGCAGACAGGTCTGCTGCGGCTACGGTGAGGATGACCTTTTTGAAAAAATGCTTGAGCTGGGGTCAACAAAGGCAATGTTCAACGGTCATGACCACGTTAATAACACAACCTTTGAATATAAGGGAATACAGTTCAGCTACGGTTACAGCGTTGACTATTTTGCATATTCAGGCATTGATAAGCTTGGCTCACAAAGAGGTTGCACTATGATCACCTGCAAGCCTGACACAAGCTTCACCATTGACAAATATAATTTCTATTCCGACAGATATGACCTTCCCGGCTTTGAGCGTGAAGATGTCACAATGCAGTTTGAGGATGTAACATATCAGGTTGTGACAGAGTGATTTGTCAGACAAAACAGTTAAAAAGGAAATGAGAAAATTATGAATAGGGAAAAACTCAGCAAAAAGAATTGGTTTATAATTACCCTTTTCTGCTTTATGGGTGGTGTGGCATGGAACACTGAGAATATGTATTTCAACACCTTTATCACCAATGAAATATATGCCGACGTGTCGCAGGCGGCAATTTTGGGCTCAATGGAAGCAACAACTGCAGTTGCACGAATGGTTGCTCTTTCAGCTATTGCGGCAGTGCTGACCACATTTATAATGGGTGCTCTGAGTGACAGACTGAAAAACAGAAGACTGTTTATTTCTGTGGGCTATATTTTCTGGGGTGTTGTTACGGCTATGTTCGGCTTCATCACTAAAGACAATGTGGCAAATCTTTTTAACCTCAGTGACGAGGCAAAAATTCTCGGCTGCACAGTGTGGTTTATTATTCTTATGGATATTGTTATGACCTTTATGGGCTCCACAAGTAACGATGCGGCATTTCAGGCGTGGGTAACAGATGTTACGGTGCCGAGGCAGCGCCCTGCTGTTGAAACAGTTTTATCTGTTGTGGGCACAGTTTCATCCTTTGCCGTTACGGGTGTGGGCAGCTTTGCCCAGGCTGGCACTATCAGCTATAAGCTTTTCTTTGCAGGCCTCGGTCTTGTGGTCACCTTATGCGGCGTGGTGGGCTTATTCCTTATCAAAGATCCGCCGCGTACCGTGCAGAGAGAGACCTCTTCAAATTATTGGGCAGACCTTTTTTATGGCTTCAGACCTTCAGTTATAAAAGAAAACGCAAGGCTCTATCTTGCTCTTGCGGGCTTCTGCTTTGCTATAATCGCATTCCAGGTGTTTTACCCTTATCTTCTTACATATGTTCAGTATGTTGTTATTCCCGACAACGGGGGAGTTGAAAACATTCTGAAGCTTCCCGTTATTATCACGGCAGTGGTTGTTGCAGTGATTCTGCTTGCCTGCATTGTAACACTGCTCAGACTGTCAACAAAAAAGAAGGGCTTCTGCCTTATGACAGGTGTTATTGTCATGACCTTAGGCTTCTTTATGCTGTCAACCAGCACAAGCATTTATGTTATTCTTGTGAGCATATTGCCTGTTGTACTGGGTAATGCTCTTGTTAACATTCTCTTCGGTGCTGCCGTAAAGGATTTCATTCCTGAGGGCAAGGCGGGACTTTTCCAGGGCATCAGAATGATATTCACCGTGCTTCTGCCCATGGTTATAGGCCCTGTTATCGGTGACTGGGCTTGTCAGTCAGCAGCACAGACTATCTTAAACGAAGCTAATGCAGAGGTAATCGTGCCTGCAAAGAATATGTTCCTATGGGCAGGTGTGGTTTGCATATTTGCAGTTATACCTCTTTACTTCCTTATTAGAAAAGGTCTTGACACAAAGGAAGATAAAGCTGATGAAAATAAAATGGTTGCATGAGGTAAGAATATGAGCAAATGGAATTTTTATACATCAAAAGAAATCAAGCCTGAAGGATGGCTTCGCCGTCAGCTTGAAATTCAGGCAAAAGGCTTAAGCGGAAATCTTCATAAGATATGGCCCGACATCCGCGACAGTGCATGGATAGGCGGAAATTGTGAGGGCTGGGAACGAGTGCCCTATTGGCTTGACGGCTTCATACCTCTTGCTTATCTTCTTGAAGACGAAGAGCTCATTGCAACTGCAAAGAGGTATATTGATTCAATTATTTCAAAGCAGCAGAGCGACGGCTGGATTTGCCCTTGCAAAAGGGAAGAAATACCAAAGTATGATACCTGGGCACTGCAGCTCATATGCAAAACCCTTAAGGTTTATTATGAATGCTCAGGTGATGAGAGAATACCCGATGTTATTTATAAGGTGCTGAAAAATTATCACGAACTTCTCAGCAGCGGCACAATGACCCTCTCCGGTTGGGGAAAATACAGATGGTTCGAAACCTTTATTTCGCTCAATTTCTTATATGAAAGATATGGCGAAGAATGGATAAAGGACCTGGCACGAATCATCAGAAAGCAGGGTTTTGACTATAACAAAGTAACTGAGAGCTGGAAAAAGCCCAGCCACAACTGGCTGAGAAAAACTCATATAGTCAATATCACAATGATGCTTAAGAGTGAGGCTGTGTCCCACGAGCTGCTTGGTGAAGCTTATACCGATAACGCAGAAAGACTCCGTGAAATTCTTGACAGATATAACGGTACTGCCTTTGAGGGCTTCACAGGTGACGAGGTGCTTTCAGGTCTTGACCCGACAAGAGGCACTGAATGCTGTGCAGTTGTGGAGCAGATGTATTCTTATGAGGAAATGTTTGCTCACACAGGCGACAACAAATGGGCAGAGCGACTTGAGGTTGTCGGATTCAATGCTTTGCCTGCCACTCTGAGTGAGGATATGTGGGTACACCAGTATGTGCAGCAGGTCAATCAGGTTGCCTGCCAAAAGACTATGATTATGGCTCCATGGAGCACAAACGGCCCTTATGCACACACCTTCGGTCTTGAGCCAAACTTCGGTTGCTGCACAGCTAACTTTAATCAGGGCTGGCCCAAGTTCGCACTTTCAGCATTTATGCATAAAGAGGATAAAATAATCAATTCTGTTATGTTACCCTGTGTTCTGACAGACAAGGATGTTACAATCAGACTTGAAACCGACTATCCCTTCAACAATAAAATGCACTATTACATAGATGCGAAGAAGGACTTCACATTCGAAATTCGTATTCCCTCGTTTGCAAAGAATCTCAGACTCAACGGTGAAACCGTGCAGACCAAAGATCTCGGAATTGCAATAACACAGGGCGAAACAGAAATTGAAGTGGAATTTGAAGCAGTACCTTATTTCAAAAAGAGACCTAACGATCTTTATGCCTTGCAGATGGGCTCTCTGCTTTTCTCTGTGCCTGTTGCTTATGAAAAGAAAATGAGAGAATACACCAAAAAGGGTGTTGAGAGAAAGTTCCCTTACTGTGATTATCAGTTTGTTCCCACGACTCCCTGGAACTATGCATATGCAGGTGATAGTTTCGAAGTGATTTATCACAGCTCAGGCGATGTTCCGTTTTCACAGGAAAACCCGCCCATAACAATAAAGGTTGATATGAAGCAGATCGGCTGGGGACTTAAATTCCCATACAAGAGCATTGCAAGAAAAACACCGAAATCAAAAGAGCCTTTATCCGAAGTGCAGAAAATTGAGCTTTGCCCCTACGGCTGCGCAAGACTGAGAATGACAGAAATGCCAAAGCTTTAAGAGCACTTGATTTCAGTTATATAAGTTAATATTAAGAAAAGCTCAGCAGTGAAAAGATCTGCTGAGCTTTTGTGTTAAGGAGAAAACTTTAGGGTTCAAGTCCCTGTCTGATTGATAAAAATGATATAAAAAAACAACTCAGCAACCGTTCTCGGTTACTGAGTTTTGGTACGGGTGCTCATAAGGGATTATAAATTAAGTAGCTGTTTTTTCTTTATATCGAACTCTTCCTGAGTGATTGCACCGGCATCAAGAAGATCCTTGTATTTTTTTAATTCATCAGCACTTGTATTTTCTTTGATATTGTTGATAACAGTTTTCTGTACAGTTGCTTTGTTGCCTGAACTTGCAATTAATGATGAGCGTTTTGCGCAAGCAATCACAATAACTGCAAATAAGATTGAAAAAAGTGCTGTAAACACAGCAGGATAATTAGCAAATAGATTATCATCTGAAGAACACGAAATAGTGTTATAGAATACGCTGATGAATAACAATATAGCAACAGCTATATGTGCTTTTCCGTCTTTTTCTGTATTCTTTGAAATGATAGAAATAAGACACATAACAGCACAAAGTCCGAATAATACGAGCATAGGAATATAAACCAATGTGTATTTAGAAATACAATCCATAAGAGAAATATTTCCGTATGGGCTCGTGATGATGTTCAGGCTCATAATGATAAATGAAACGACTAAAAGTAATAATTCTACGGCGTTGGCAATTTTCTTTTTCATAAAATAAACATCTCCTTTATAAACTGAATTATATTTGTTTTATGTGGATTAAAGATTGTCCCTCCTTAAATTCAATTACACCGTTTTA
>JAZNUW010000012.1:0-21640 GCA_045592465.1 Acutalibacteraceae bacterium
GCCTTTGGATGCAGATAAGCAACGACGTGGGCTTTATGGGGGACAAAAAGGTTTCCGACAAGGATAAAATGCTCAGCTACCGTGACGAATGCTATTTCGATTTTTATCGCACAAGGCAGTTCCAGTTCCCTCAGAGAGCACTTTACAACCACGATCCCATATACGGCAACGAAGCAAAGGTAAAGCTCAGCGACGAGGAGTTCAGGGATTACCTCTTCACAATGGCAACAAGAGGTACAGCCTTCTGGGAGCTTTATTACAGCTATAATATGATGAATGAAGAGAAGTGGCGTATAAACTACAGTGTGCTTCGTTTCATTGAGGATAACCTTGATATTCTTTCCAACTCAATTATCTTTGGCGGCAGACCCTCAAAGGGTCAGGTTTACGGCTTTAGCTGTTTTGATAAATATGAGGGTATAATAGCACTGCGCAACAGCTCAGACAAGGCTCAGGAATATATGCTTCACCTTGATGAAACAATCGGCGTGAGCAAAGAACTGCTTTTTGCACAGCTTACGCAGGTGCTTCCATATATGGGTTATTCAACCTCAGAAGCATACAGCTACGGTGAAACCATCAAGGTCAGCCTGAAGCCCTATCAGACAAAAATACTGCACTTCGGCAGAAGAGTGAAGGATATGCAGGCTGTTTATGTTGATGTTGTTGACAGCAACACTCTGGAAGTGACCTTCAATCAGTTTATAGGCAACTGCCGTGTGGAATGTGCTGCAAATCCTGTTGCAAAAACAGAACTTCTCGGCGACTATATGACCTTGCGCATAACATTCAGCAGTCCCTTTGACAGACTCAACACTCTGACTCTCAGCGGTCTGAGTGACATTATGGGCAACAAGTCTGATGTTACACTCAGCTTCGATTACTATAAGGATTATATGGTTACAGAGGGCCTTTACGGCAAAGGTGCATTTACGGTGAAGGCTATGCTTGACGGTGAAGAGCCTCATATGCTTATGCGTCAGGGCGAAGAAATCAGCCTTTATGTCGGCGACGACGCAAGAGTACATTTCAGAATGGGATATTCACATATTATTTCCCGTTCATCAGTTCACGATAAGGTTCAGGTTGTCGTTGTCAGAGAAAAGACCGGTGTTATCAAGCTTTATCTTGACGGTGAGCCTGACAGCGGAATGTATTGTAACCTTGTTGAGCTTTCAGGAATGAAGGCGGCAGTTTATAACGAAGGTAAAGTTAAACTTTATAATAAAGCTTTCTCTTATGATGAAATATGAAAGGAGAGAACTTATGAAAAGAATCAAAAAAGTCTCTTTGATGTTTGTTTTTATGCTCATAGCAGCTGCGCTTTGCATTGTTACTGCATCGGCTGCAAACGAAGGCCACTATGTTTATGAAATAAACAGCGGTGAAGTGACTATAACAGGCTGTGAGAGAAGCATTGAGGGTGATGTTGTCATTCCCGAAACTCTCGGTGGCATTCCTGTTACTGCAATAGGGGATAAGGCATTCTATTATTGCGGCGGAATCACAAGTGTCACTATGCACGAGGGCATTAAAAGCATAGGCGCAGGCGCATTCGAATTCTGCGGAGGTCTTTCCGAGGTGGTACTCCCTTCGGGTCTTACGGAAATTAAAAGCAGTACATTCAGTATGTGCTTCAATCTTTCCAAGATTAACCTCGGTCAGACACAGGTGAGTGTTATAGGCAAGGAAGCATTCGCTTACTGTGACTATCTTCTGGTTGCAAGCATCCCCGACACAGTCACAACAATTGATGAGGGCGCGTTTTCATCCTGCGGCAACCTTGAAACCGTTATTATGGGCAAGGGCGTGACAAATATTGCCGCCAATGCCTTCAAAGACAGCTATAACCTCAGAACTGTTCAATATATGGGCACTGAGGATGCGTGGAAAAATGTCACTGTTGCCGACGGTAATGACAGACTTACAAGTGCTTACTTCTATTATGAGCACATCCATGTTTATGACAGCAAGGTTCTTTCAAGAGAAGCCACCTGCCTTCGTGACGGGGCTTATACTCTGAGCTGCCGCTGCGGTGACAGCTACGACGAATATATCAAGGGTGAGCATAACTATAAATCAAAAACAACCAAGGCAACCACAACCAAAGACGGCAAAACGGTAACAGCCTGCACACTGTGCTCCCATATTAAGAAAACCACAAAGATTTATAAGGCATCAACAGTCAAGCTTTCCAGCACCACTGTTACATATAACGGCAAAAAAAGAACTCCGACTGTGACTGTCAAAAATTCGGCAGGGTCCACACTTAAAGAGGGAACTCATTATTCACTTGAATATGAAAAGGGCAGAAAAGACCCGGGCAAATATTACATCAAGGTTACCTTCAAGGGCAGCAAATATTCGGGCAGCAAAACCCTTTATCTGACAATCAAGCCTCAGAAGGTTGAACTGAAATCGGCTGCGCAGAAGGGCGCGGGTAAGGCTGAGCTTAAATGGAATAAAGAAACCGCCGACGGTTATCAGATTTATATGACAGGCACCAAGGGCGGCACATATAAGAAGGTTGCCACAATGAGAAGCAGCTCAACAGTGGCAAGCACCATCAGTTCACTCTCAAAGGGCAAGACATATTATTTCAAGGTCAGAGCCTATAAGAAGACAGATAACGGCACAGTATACGGCGATTTCAGTAATGTGAAATCTATACGAATTAAATAAAACAAAAAAGTTAACATTTGGTTTTAGATGTCGATTTTGTTTTACAGCTATTGACTTTAAATAACAGTATGTGATATATTTTTAATACGAAACTATGTTCAAACGGAGGTTTTAGAAAATGAACAGAACTATGAAAAAAGTGCTTTCAATAGTTATGATAATTATGATGGCGCTCACTGCAGTTCCTATGAGCGTACTTGCAGCCAAGGAGTGTATAAGCTTAACAGGTTCATATGACACACACGACTTCGGCGCTTTCATAGAAACAACTCCCGCTACCTGCAAAACTGAAGGCGTTGCAACAGCAACCTGCAAAAGACCTTTGTGTAATGCAACGAAAACTCAGCCTATTGCTGTTAATCCCACTGCACACACAGAGTTCCCGATAGAAGCAAAGGCTCCCACTTGCACAGTCAGCGGCAACACAGCAGGTGTTGTATGTAAAGAGTGCGATGTTGTTATCAGCGGTTATCTTGTTGACCCTGCAACAGGTCATAAGCCTGTTGATGTTGCAGCACAGTCAGCAACATGTACCCAGGCCGGTAACACAGCAGGCAAGAAGTGCAGTGTTTGTGAGGTGGCTCTCGAAGGCTTTGAGGTTATTCCTGCAACAGGCCACAGCTTTGTTGAATATAAAAACCCCTATCCCAGCTGTGAAACAGAGACTGACGGTAAGCTCATCAAGGCTTGCAGCGTTTGCTCATATAAAGAAGATCCTCAGACTATTCCCTGGGCTCAGGCACATAACTTCAGCCAGTGGAGTGTAATAAAAGCAGCAAGCTGCACAGAAGCAGGCGAAATGAGAAGATCATGCCTCATCTGTGGTGATATTGAATCAAAGCCTATTGAAAAGCTTAACCACGTTTTTGCTGACATAGCTGCTAAAGAAGCAACATGCACAGAAGCAGGTAACACAGCCGGCAGAAAGTGCCTTGAATGTACTTACAGAGAAGGCGGCACAGCTATTGCTGCTAAGGGTCACACCAATGCAACAGTTAAGGGTACCGCTGCAACCTGCACAACAAAGGGCACAACAGATAAAATTTACTGCTCCGTTTGTAATGTAACCATTACAGAATCACAGGAAGTTCCTGCTCTCGGTCATGCTATGGTTACTGATACAGCTAACTCAGTTGCTCCCACCTGCACAACAACCGGTATCAAGGCTGAAAAGTGCTCAAGAGAGGGCTGCGGCCACAAAACAAAAGAAACTGTTGACGCAACACACAGTGTTGCAACATGGACTATCGTTGAATCCGTAAGCTGCACAAGCAACGGCAAAAAGAGAGGCTTATGCACAAAGTGTAACGATTATGTTGTTGTTATAGTTGAAGCAACAGGCCACAGTGTTGCAAGTGAGCTTTCATGGAAAGTAAAGACAGAAGCAACCTGCACAAAAGACGGTGTTCTTGAAGCTCCCTGCGATGTTTGCTCACAGAAAGTAACAAAGCCTATCGAAAAGACAGGCCATAAAGAAAAGATTATCGAAAAAGTACCCGCAACATGTAAGAAAACAGGTCTCACAGAAGGTAAGTGGTGTGAATACTGCGGTGAAGAAACCGTTGCACAGGAAATTATTCCTCTTGCTGACCACACACCCGGTGAATGGACAATAGTTAACTCTGCTTCATGTGAAGCTGAAGGCAAGAAAACAACTAAATGTACCGTATGCGGAACAGACCTTGAAGAAACAATTAAAAAGACTGACCATACAAAGGTTGCTATCGCAGCAAAGGCTCCCACATGCACAGAGCCCGGTAACGAAGCCGGTGAGGAATGCTCAGTATGTAAGGCTATTCTCACAGAAGCTCTCAGAATTGAACCTCTCGGACACCAGTGGACAGATTTAGGCGGCTCTGTTGCTGCAACCTGCACAACAGACGGTGTTGATAACTATAAGTGCTCAGTTTGCGGTGAAGAAAAGAAGGGCACAGTACCCGCTACAGGCCATAAAAACACCGAAACAGTTCCCGGCACTGCTGCAACCTGCACACAGCCCGGTAAAGAAGAAGGCGTTAAGTGTAAAGATTGCGACCAGTGGGTTACTGAACAGAAAGTAATCGATGCCCTCGATCACAACTGGATTCTTGACACTGAAAAGTCAAAGGCAGCAAACTGTGAAGAAGACGGTTACAACTTCTATGGCTGTTCACGTTGTGTAGAAACCAAACAGGAACCCGTTAATAAGCTTGAGCATGCATGGAGCGGCTGGATCGTAGATGTGGAAGCAACATGTGAAAGCAAGGGCGAGCAGCACAGAGAATGTGCAAACTGCAAGCTCACTGAAAAGGGCGAAATCGATAACGGCGGCGGATGTCTTATCACTTCAATGGAAGAAGTAGCTGCTACATGTGAAGCTGCAGGTTCAACAGGCGGCACATACTGCTCAAGATGCAAGAGAGTATATGAGCCCGCTACAGTTATCCCCGCAATCGGTCATAGCTATAAAGACAGCATTATCAAGGCTACAATCTCAGAAGGCGGTCAGATTGTTTCAACATGTGAAAATTGCGAGAACGTAGTTACATCAACAATTGATAAGATCTCATCAATCAAGCTTGCAGAAACAAAGTTCACATACACAGGCGAAGAAATCAAGCCCGAAGTTATTGTTGCAGACGCATCAGACGAGCTCCTTGTTGAAGGTCAGGATTTTGATTGCGAATATTCAGAGGATGAAGTAATCAACCCCGGTGAATATAAGGTTAAGGTTGTCTTCAAGGGTGAATATGATGGCACAAAGACACTCACATTCACAGTTGGTGCAGGCAAAACAGATTTCATCGAAACAACTGCTACCAAGAAGGGTACAATGAAGCTCGAATGGGATGAGGTTCCCGGCGCTACAGGCTACAGAGTTTATGTTTATAAGAGCACAGGCAGCAAAACACGTAAGAGAGTTGCATCAGTAGAAGCTACATCTTACACACTCACCAAGGATTACAGCGGCAAGGCTCTCAAGATGGGTAAGGATTACAAGATTGCAATCGTAGCTTATACAAAGCTTGAAGACGGCACCGTTATCCATGCTGCAGCAGGTGTTGCAAAGACATTTACACAGACACCCGGCAAGCCCACCTTAAAGGCTAAGTCAACAACAAAGGGTAAGGTTGCTCTCACCTGGACAGATCTTGTTAATGAAGGCGGATACACCGTATTCTATTCAACAAGCAAAAACGGCACATATAAGAAGCTCACAGGCACAAAGGCTGATGTTGCTAAGTTCACAGCATCACTCACACCCGGCAAGACATATTACTTCAAAGTCAGAGGTTATGTTAAGGTTGACGGTGAAACCTTCAGAGGCCTTGAAAGCTCAGCTGTTAAGGTAACTGTTAAGAAATAAATCTTCAAATTTAAAAGCTCAGAGGATTTTCCTCTGAGCTTTTTTGCGCAAAAAAAACAAGCCGCATGACCTGCGACTTATTTATACCCGCCCTGCCGTTATATGACGTGTATAACCTGCATTTAGCAGGATGGTGATAGCGAGTCAGGTTCACGCTCCCTTCGTCCGCAAAAGCGGGAGGTCTGCAATCCGCTGACAAAGCGTCTCTCCTTTAGATAGGGTGTTGGGTTATAACTATCATAGGAAACACGAACAGGGCAGGCAGAAATCAATTATTCTGCGTCTTGTTTTTCATATTTTTCAATGAGTCTGTCTTCGATTATATTGCCGACCTCATTGAATTCTTCTTCATCCTCAATCTGAACGAGGTATGTTTCGCCTTTTTCTTCAATCACCTTGAGAATAAGCACATCACCGTCATCATCGAGAATCTGTGTTTCGTCTTCATAAATGGGTACGAGAGCAACATATCTTCTGTCGTCGTCCAGCTCAATTCTGTCCAGCTCTTCAAAAAGATGCTCTTTTCCGTCGTCATCAACAACAGAAACTATGTCCATATCCATATTAAGTTCGTCGTTCATGGTTATTTCTTGCCTCAGGGGCTTCCTTTCTTTAATATTACTGTACTATTTTAATATTTTCTAGCAATAATGTCAATAGAAGCAAATATATAATATTTGAAAAAAAGTTTCAAATACAGTTGGCAATCTATAACAGTTTGTGATATAATACATATATTATAATGTCTTATTGTGTCTAATATCGCATACAGAACGAAAAAATATAAAAAATCAGGCGTTTTTTGCGTCGGAAGGAGAATGAATATGTCAAATTCCCTTAACCCGGTTTTTGGTGAATGGTACACCGACAGGCAGCTTGGCACAGGTACCGATGGCAAGGTCTTCAGCATATACAGACAGAAATATGACGGTACCAGAGAAACCAGCGTACTCAAGATAATGCGTCTTGGTGAAAACCGCGAAGAAAAGAAAAACTTCTTTGCTCAGGCTGAAAATAGTGTTATCGAAAATGAAGAGGAATATTACAATAAAATTATTACCACTATAAAGGGTCACGTCAATGCAATTATGTCAATTGACGGCGGCAAGCATTTTGTGAAATATGAGGATATCGAGCTTCGCAAGGCCAGTGACGGCAAAGGCAGACTGATTCTTCTCAGACTCGAGGAAATGCGCTCATTATCCGATTTGCTTAAGGATTTCTCTTTTACTCTTGAAGAAACACTGCGTCTTGGCATAAGTGTCTGCAAAAGCCTTATAAAGTGCCGCCGCAGCTTCGGTGGATATATTTATCCTAACCTTAAGCCCGAGAATATTCTCTTTGACAGAAACGGCGTTTGCAAGCTCGGCGACTTCGGAACATTCAGCCTGCTTGAGCCTGCAAAAACAGGTGTAGCCTATAAGCGTACACAGTATTATAGGGCTCCCGAATTCATAAAAACAGGCAACGTTAATTCAACAATTGACACATATTCCCTCGGCCTTATATTATTCATGCTGACAAACAGAAACCGCCTTCCCTTCAGTGAAGAATATCCCAACAAGGTGACTATCAATTCACTTAACGAGGGTGTCAGAAAAAGAAGTGCCGGTGTACCCCTGCCGGAGCCTGCTCTTGCCAGCGCTGAGCTTAAAAAGATAATCGCCAAGGCTTGTGCTTATGATTGGAGTGAAAGATACTTCACACCTGAGCAGATGCTCAGCGACCTTCAGAATGCTCTTGATAACAAGCCCTTTGACGAAGCAAAATATAACGATGTTTATTCTGTGACTGAGGGTTATGATATGCCCGAGGAAGATATACTTATTCCTGACGTTGAAGAAATTGAGAGAGAGCCCGAAAAGAAAACTGAGGTGGTTTTTCTCAAAGAGGAAATAAAAATTCCTGATATAATGCCAACCTATAAGCGCAAGGCGCCCACGGCAAAGAAAAAAACGGTGCGTTATGAAAAGCTGCCTGAAATAAAACACAGAAAAAAGCCGACGAAGGCTTTAGCTGAAAAGATAATTAAAACGGCAATAATAACGGTGCTGCTGTTTATTATGATGCTTGCATCTATTGTTATGAATGCAAACGGAATTGACGGCGAAAGCAAGGCAGTTGCTGCTGCTATATTCAACCATAACTATATCATTAACGGAGGTGTCCTTCTCAATGGCTGCTGAATTGATTAAAAGTGTTCTTGCTGCAGAGGCAAAGGGACGCCAGATGGAACAGGAAGCTTTGAAAAAGAAGGAAAAAATGATAAGCGATGCCGAAATACAGGCTGATATTATCATAAAAACTTCAATTGAACAGGCAAGAAATGAGGCAAAGGTCATTTTGAGTGAGGCTCTTTATCAGAGTGAAGGTCACATAAAGCAGGCAGAAAAGCTTGCAGAGCTTCGTGAAAAGAAATCAATTGCCGACACAGAAAAGCAGTATGAAACAGCAATTCAGATGATATATGAGGAATTGCTCAAGGACTGATAACACAGTTGTTGATTTTCTGAAATTCCATAACATTTTATAAAGGAGGTGTTGTTTTGGCAAAAGTTAAGCTTGTGCGATTTGAACTTATATCTCTTCTCAGCGAAAGCAAGAAAATAACGGAATATCTGCAGAAAACCGGTATGCTTCAGTTTGAGAACGCAGACGATGAAGAACTTATCAAATATAAGACGACGGGCATAGTTTCACAGCTTGAAAAAAAGCTGGAAATTACAAAGCGCAGCTACGAAATAATAGAGCAGTATTGTGAAATCAAAAAATCTCTTGTTGAGAAATTCACCGATTGCAAAGAAATTGACTATAACGATTATAAGCTGCTCAGTGATAAAAGCGAAGAGCTCTTCAATATATGCACTAAGATTATTTCTCTTCATGACGAAATAGGGGAAAAAGAAGCTGAAGCTGTCAGACAGCAGACTCTCATAGATTATTACGTGCCTTGGGAAGGACTCGATATTCCTATGGCATCAAAGAGAACAGTAACAACAAATATCTTTGTGGGTACGTTTAAAAACGAATACACCAAAGAAGAGATTCTCTCCATGATACAGCAGAAAAATGAAGAGCTTGACGATGTTGAGGTTGAAATTGTTTCGGCCGAAAAAATGCTCACATGTGCCGTACTGATGTGTCACCGATCAAGCGGTGAGGCACTTGAAAAGGCTCTGCGCGAATCAGGCTTTATAATTCCTGACAAAATAGCTGCAAAGCTTCCGGTCAGGGCTGCTGAAGATTGCAGGGCAGAAATCGCTGCTCTTAATAAGGCAAAGGATGACCTTATTGCAGAGCTGAAAGGCTATAATAAGCATTACTCGGAAATCCGTTTCCTCAGTGACTATTTCACGGCACAGATTGAAAAATATAAGGCTGTGGAAAATGCCGGATCAACACAAAAGGCATTTTATCTGAAAGGCTATATGCCTGCGAGCATAAGTGAAGATATCAAGTTCGAGGTTGAAAACACATATAAAGCACATATGGAGCTGAGCGAACCCGATTATGAAAACGAAGATGTTCCGGTGTTGCTTAAGAATAACAGCTTTGTTGCAGGTGTTGAGAGTGTAACAGAAATGTATTCACCGCCTTCAAATAAGGATGTTGACCCAAACCCCGTAATGTCGTTTTTCTATTATGCACTCTTCGGTCTTATGCTCAGTGATGCCGGTTACGGTGTGCTGATGGTCATAGCGGCAATTTTTGCCAAAAAGAAGCTCAAAGCAACAGGCAACTTCAAAAAGACGGCAGATATGATACTTTATTGCGGCATATCCACTGTTTTCTGGGGCGCAATGTTCGGTGGCTTCTTCGGTGACCTTATCCCGACGGTTTGCAAAACCTTTTTGGGTATGACTGAGGTGCCCTCGCTTGCAATATGGATGGATCCGATGTCAAACAGTATTGAGCTTCTTCTTTACTGCTTCCTTTTCGGTATACTTCATCTTTTTGCAGGTATTCTGATAAGAGGCTATATGCTTCTCAGAGATAAAAATTATCTGGGTGCTGTCTGCGACACGCTGCCCGTAATGATTTTCGTTGTGGGCTTTGCAATTGTCGGTGCAGGCTTCTTCACAACAGTGCCTGAGAATATCAAATCTGCAGGAATTAAAATTTTAGCCGTAGGCGCAGTGCTAATCGTGCTCACTGCAGGCAGAAGCTCAAAGAATATCCTAGGCAAGCTCGGCGGAGGACTTTACGGACTTTATAATGCGGCTTCAGGCTATCTCGGAGATATACTTTCCTATTCAAGACTTCTTGCACTGAGTCTTGTTACAGGTGTTATAGCAAATGTAATAAATCTTTTAGGTGCAATGATGGGCAATATTCTGCTGTTCATTATAATTTTCATTTTCGGACACACAGTGAATATTGCAATTAACCTTATCGGTACTTATGTTCATACGGGCAGACTTCAGTATGTTGAGTTTTTCTCAAAATTCTATGAGGGCTCGGGCAGAACATTTACACCATTTAAAATCAATTCAAAATTCTTTAGAATCAAGGAGGAAAATAAATATGGATAATCTTGGTCTTTTCTTAGCAATTTTAGGTGCAGCTTTTGCTGCAGGCTTCGCAGGTGTTGGCTCAGCAAAGGGTGTTGGCATCGTTGGTGAAGCAGGTGCAGGTCTTCTTTCAGAGGACCCCTCATTATTCGGCAGAGTACTTATTCTTCAGATTCTTCCCGGTACACAGGGCCTTTACGGCTTCCTTATCGCTCTTATGGTTTTCATCAAAACCGGCATTCTCAGCGGTAATGTAGCAGCTATGACATGGCAGCAGGGCGTTGCAATGTTTGCAGCATGCATGCCTATTGCACTCGTTGGCTTCTTCTCAGCTATTTATCAGGGCAGAGTTGCTGCTTCGGGCGTGTCACTTATTGCAAAGAAGCCCTCAGAGCTCACAAAGGGTATGACAATGGCAGCTCTTGTTGAAACCTACGCAGTTCTTGCTCTTCTTGTTTCATTTATCGCTGTTAATAACATCACACTCGGCTGATAAAAGGAAAAATACCGAAGACAAGGAGATGAAGACAGCTTCATGACAGGTCTAGACAGAATAATTGAAAAAATACTTGCTGAGTCACAGAAAAACTGTGATGATATACTCCGCGAGGCATCTCTTGAGGTTAAAAAAATCATTGCCGAAGCAAGAGTGAAGGCTAAAGAAGAAAGTGAAAAAATTCTTTCTGATGCCAAAAAAACATCTGCCAGAAAGCAGGCAGTTTCAAAGAGTACGGCAGAGTCCATAACAAGAAACAGATATCTTGAAATAAGAAATGCCATACTTAACGATATCATATCTGCAGCTTATCTTGAAATTGAAAAGTTTTCCGATGAAGACTATTTTGCTATGCTCAGAAAGCTCTGCATTAAGAATGTGCAGACCGGTGAGTGTGAAATGCATCTGAGCGGTTACGATCTGGGCAGACTTCCCGACGATTTTGAAATGAGCATAAATTCCGAAATATTCGAAAAGGGTGCAGTGCATATAAGCGGTACCCCTGCCGACATTGAAAACGGCTTCGTTTTAAGCTATGGCGATATCGAAATCAATTGCACTCTCAGGGCAGTGTTTGATGAAAATATGGATAATCTCAAGGATATGCTCAGCACAGCTTTGTTCTGATTCGGAGGGTATAAGATGAGAGATACAGATTATGCTTTTTGCGTTGCAAGGCTGCGTGCAAATGAGAGATATATGCTAAGCTCCAAGGATCTGCAGGCGCTCACAGACTGCAGCACCTATGAAGAGGCGCTGAAAATCCTCGCTGAAAAAAAGTGGATAACCGACCAGAGCGGCATCAATGAGTGCGTGGCTTATCAGAACAGAAATCTCTGGGAGCTTCTTTGTGAGTGCGTACCCGATAAAAGAATGCTCAGCATCCTGTGCACGGTTAACGATTTCTTTAACATAAAAGCAGCTGTTAAATGCCATTTCACCTCGGTGGACGCGTCAGAATATTTCGCATATCCTACGAGTCTTGACACCGCCGCTTTATTGCAGAAGGTCAGTTCACATGAATTCTCAAAAATAGGCGGAATAATGGGTGAGTGTGCCGAGAACAGTTATAAGGCTGCTTGCCTTACCGAAAACGGACAGAATGCAGATATAATAATAGATGCGGCTGCAGTTACAACTCTCAGCAGTTATGCTGTTAAAAATAATGGTACACTTATCGGGGATGTGTGTGCATTTATTGCCGACACAGCCAATATAAAAACAGCTTATCGATGTGTGAGAACAGCGAAGGGCAAAGATTTCGTTGAAACGGCGATAGGGCAGTGCTGTCATCTTGACAGGAGCTCACTTATAAAAGCAGTGCTTTCAGGCGAAGAGGAGCTTGCAGCTTATCTTGCAAAAACAGACTATAAAGAGATTTCTGCTGTCTATGTTGAAAGCTCAGCAGACTTCGAAAAGAAATGCGATGATGAAATAATCAATCTTGTTAAGAAAGCTAAATATACAGCTTTTGGTTTCGACCCGGTGTGCGCATATTATTATGCCAAGCTCAACGAAATAAAGAGTGTGCGTATTATTCTCACAGGTCTTAAAGCAGGTGCTGATAAAAAGACAATAACAGAAAGGGTGAGAGCTTTATATGTATAAGATTGCAGTTATAGGCGACAGAGAAAGTGTATATGGCTTTTCATCCATCGGTATGGAAATTTTTCCTGCATTCACTGCCGAAGAAGGCAAGAAAATCCTTCTTGAATTGGTGAAGGAGGATTATGCTGTTATATTTATAACAGAAGCACTTGCAAAAGATATAGAAGATATAATAGATAAATATTCCAAAGACACAGTGCCTGCAATTATTCTTATTCCCGGTGTTACGGGCAATACGGGCAAGGGAATGAGCAGTGTGCTTAAATCCATTGAAAGAGCTGTCGGCTCTCAGATTGATTAAGGTGATTATATGAACAATGCAGTTATAACTAAAATTTCAGGTCCTCTTGTTGTTGCTTCAGGCATGAAGCAGGCAAACATGTTTGACGTTGTCAGAGTCAGTGAAATGGGCCTTTTAGGTGAAATTATCGAAATGCACGGTGATAAGGCTTCAATTCAGGTTTATGAAGAAACCTCAGGTCTTAAAACCGGTGAAAAGGTTGTGTCAACCTATGAGCCTCTCAGTGTTGAGCTCGGTCCCGGACTTATCGGCAATATTTTTGACGGCATCCAGAGACCCCTGACTGAGATTATGAAGGTTGCAGGCAACAGCCTGACAAGAGGCATAAATGTGCCCGCTCTTGACAGAGAAAAGCAGTGGGTTTTTGAGCCTTCGGTTGAAATCGGTGAAAGAGTTTACGGCGGTGATGTTATCGGTTATGTGCAGGAAACTGACGTAGTACGCCATAAGATTATGCTTTCTCCCAAGCTCAGCGGCATTATAAAAGAGGTTACCGGCGGCACATGCACAGCAGAGGATGTTGTTGCAATTGTTATTGACGAAAAGGGCGTTGAGCACGGTGTAGGCATCACACAGAAGTGGCCCGTTCGTGTGCCCAGACCTTATAATAAAAAGCTTTCTCCCGACAGACCTCTTGTTACGGGTCAGAGAGTTGTTGACTCGCTTTTCCCAATTGCAAAGGGCGGTGTTGCCGCAATTCCCGGCCCCTTCGGCAGTGGCAAAACCGTTACACAGCATCAGCTTGCAAAATGGGCTGACGCAGATATAGTTGTTTATATCGGCTGCGGTGAGCGCGGAAACGAAATGACAGACGTACTGGGTGAATTTCCCGAGCTTATTGACCCTCACACAGGCAAATCCCTTATGGAAAGAACTGTGCTTATTGCAAACACATCAGATATGCCTGTTGCTGCACGTGAAGCCTCAATTTACACAGGCATCACTATTGCAGAATATTTCCGTGATATGGGTTATAATGTTGCTCTTATGGCAGACTCAACCTCACGTTGGGCTGAGGCTCTTCGTGAAATGTCAGGCCGTCTTGAGGAAATGCCCGGTGAAGAAGGCTATCCCGCATATCTCGGCAGCCGTCTTGCGCAGTTTTATGAGCGCGCAGGCAGAGTTGTCACTCTCGGCAAAGAGGGCAGAGAAGGCTCACTTAGTGTTATAGGCGCAGTTTCACCTGCAGGCGGTGACATTTCAGAGCCTGTCAGCCAGGCAACTCTTCGCATCGTCAAGGTCTTCTGGGGACTTGACTCATCCCTTGCTTATAAGAGACATTTCCCGGCTATTAACTGGCTTACAAGTTATTCACTTTATGCAAATTCGCTCGGCAAGTGGTTCAATGAAAATGTCAATGAGGAGTGGACTTCACTTCGCGGCAAGATTATTGCACTTCTCTCAGAGGAAGCACAGCTTGAAGAAATGGTTAAGCTCGTCGGCATGGACGCGCTTTCAGCAGGCGACAGACTTAAAATGGAGGCCGCCCGTTCAATCCGTGAAGACTTCCTTCATCAGCTTGCCTTCCACGAAACAGACACCTATACTTCAGCAAACAAGCAGTACATGATGATGAAGCTTGTTACTGAATATTATGAAAAGTGTAAAGAAGCCCTTTCAAGAGGTGTTGATATCGAAACACTTGTTAAGCTTGAAGTGCGTGAAAAGATAGGCAGATTCAAGTATATAAAGGAAGAAGACACTGAAAAACAGTTCAGTGAAATTATGGCTGCGCTTGCTGAGCAGACAGCCGGTGAAGGAGGCGAAGCTGATGCCTAAGGAATACAGAACCATAAGTGAGGTCGCAGGTCCTCTTATGCTTGTTAAAAGTGTTGAGGGTGTTGCCTACAACGAGCTTGGTGAAATCGAGCTTAAAAACGGTGAACGCAGAAGATGCAAGGTTCTTGAAATCAACGGCACAGACGTTCTCGTTCAGCTTTTTGAAAGCAGTGCAGGCATCAACCTTGCTGACAGCAAGATAAGATTTTTAGGCAAGCAGATGGAGCTTGCTGTTTCGGAGGATATGCTCGGCAGAGTTTTCGACGGCCTTGGCAGACCCATTGACGGCGGTCCCTCAATTATTCCCGAAAAGAGAATGGATGTCGGTGGCGTGCCTATGAATCCTGCCGCAAGACGCTATCCCCAGGAGTTTATCCAGACCGGTATCAGCGCCATTGACGGCCTTAACACTCTCGTCAGAGGTCAGAAGCTTCCCATTTTCTCAGCCTCGGGTCTTCCCCATGCAGAGCTTGCAGCGCAGATTGCACGTCAGGCAAAGGTACGCGGCACAGACGAGGAATTCGCCGTAGTTTTCGCCGCCATGGGCATCACCTTTGAGGAGTCAGATTATTTCGTTCAGTCCTTTAAGGAAACAGGTGCAATTGACAGAACAGTTATGTTCTCAAACCTTGCAAATGACCCTGCAATTGAAAGAATTGCCACACCGAAAATGGCTCTCACAGCGGCAGAGTACCTTGCATTTGACAAGGGTATGCACGTGCTTGTTATTTTAACAGATATCACTAACTATGCTGATGCACTTCGTGAGGTTTCGGCTGCACGTAAGGAAGTGCCCGGCAGACGCGGTTATCCCGGATATATGTATACTGACCTTGCTTCAATTTATGAAAGAGCAGGCAGACAGGAGGGCAAGAAGGGCAGCATCACACTTATCCCCATTCTCACAATGCCCGAGGATGATAAAACTCATCCCATTCCTGACCTTACAGGTTACATCACAGAGGGTCAGATTATCCTTTCACGTGAGCTTCACAGAAAGGGTGTCGTGCCTCCCATTGATGTTCTTCCTTCCCTTTCACGACTCAAGGATAAGGGCATAGGTGAGGGCAAAACAAGAGCTGACCACTCAGGCACAATGAATCAGCTTTTCTCCGCTTATGCAAGAGGCAAGGACTGCAAGGAGCTTATGGTTATTCTCGGTGAAGCTGCATTGACTGATATTGACAAGCTTTATGCCGAGTTTGCCGATGCCTTTGAAAATGAATATGTTTCACAGGGCAACGAAACCGACAGAAGTGTTGAAGAAACACTTGATATCGGCTGGAAGCTTCTTTCAATTCTGCCTAGAAGCGAGCTCAAGAGAATTTCCGACGAATTCCTTGATAAGTACTATATCGAAAAGTAGAGGTGACATGAAGTGGCGGTAATGAATGTAAATCCCACCAGAATGGAGCTTACAAACTTAAAAAAGAAGCTTGTTACCGCACGCAGAGGTCATAAGCTTCTCAAAGATAAGCGCGATGAGCTCATGAGACGATTCCTTGAGCTTGTCAGAGAAAACAAGGAGCTGCGCAAAAAGACGGAAGAGGCCATTAAAAGAGCAAACACCCATATGGCACTTTCCTGCAGCAATATGAGCGACGAAAGCCTTGATATTGCACTTATGATGCCTTCTCAGAAAATGAGCATCGAAATCAAGGATAAAAACATAATGAGCGTTATTGTGCCCGAATATGATGTGAAAATGAAAACCGCCGATGAGGGTGACATTTATTCTTACGGCTTTGCATTCACAAGCGGTGACCTTGACGATGCTGTTAAGGATTTTGCCGACATTATGCCCGATATGATTCGTCTTGCTCAGATTGAAAAGTCTTGTCAGCTTCTGGCAAGTGAAATTGAAAAAACACGCCGAAGAGTCAATGCTCTCGAGCATGTTATGATTCCTGACTATGAAGACACAATAAAATATATAACCATGAAGCTTGAAGAGGCAGACAGAAGCAACACAACCCGACTTCTCAAAATCAAGGATATGCTTCTTAAAGATGCTCACGGCTATTAATATTAACGGTCACAGGCTCAGCTTGTGACCGAAATTATTTGAGGATTAAAATGAACGAAAAAGATATACTCATTTCTCATGCTCTTGATATGAAAGAAAAATGCGCAGACAATTCTGTTATCACATCAACTAATTTTATGTCGCTTGAGGAAATCAGCACAGTTAAAGCAACAGAAAAGCAGTTTTCACAATATGCCGACACATTTTATTACGGCGGTTATGAGGATGCTGAAAGGCGCCTTGCTATATTTCTGCCGAAGTTTATGTGTGTTACGGATATTGATGAATATCTGAGAGAAAACGAAGACGATAATCCTGTTTGCATATTGCGCCTTAAAAAGGATAAATTCAGCACACTTTCCCACAGAGATTATCTCGGAGCAATTATGGGTCTTGGCATCAAACGCGAAATGACAGGTGACATAAAGGTCAGCGATGAGGGCGCAGATGTTTTCTGCCTTAAGAGTATTGCTTCTTTCCTCTCGGAAAATCTCAGAAAGTCAGGCAGAGGCTCCGTTGAGGGTGAAATATTATCGGTGCAGCAATATAATGCGGGCAGCGAAAAGACAGAAATTAAGTTTTATTCTGTGGCATCTCTTCGTCTTGATAATATAGTTTCGGCTGCATTTAATCTTTCGCGCTCAGTGGCATCTGAGGCCATAAACAAAGGCATTGTCTATGTCAATTCTTCTCAGTGCCTCAAGAATGACTTTATGCTCAAACAGGGGGATAAAATTGTCCTTCGCGGCAAAGGTAAAGCCGTACTTCACGAAATAATAGGCGAAAACAAAAAGGGCAGAGTCCATATCAATATAAAACGCTATCTTTAGTATAAATTTTTAATTTTTGCAAAAACTACTGTCGGTGATATTATGACAGAATTTACTGACAGCTATAACGGTAACCTCCACCTTGTCAACACAACTCTCAGGGTGGGGGAAAGCTTTGATATTATAGTCAAACGTCTGAAAATCGGTGGCAGAAAGGCTACACTTTACGGCATCGACGGCTTTATTAAAGACGAAATGCTTGAAAAGGAGCTTGAGTACCTGAGCAAGCTGACACCTGAGCAGCTCAGTGAAATCAGTGATGCCGACGAGTTTTGTGACACATATATAACTTATATAGAAACCAGCGCAGAGGAAAGTCTTGATAAATTTATAACCTTTATTCTGTCAGGTGCAATCGGTATGATAGTTGAGGGCTTCACCAAAGGTGTCATAATCGACTGCAGAACTTATCCTGCGAGAACTGTTCAGGAGCCTGAATCCGATAAGGTGCTTCGAGGCTCTCACGAGGGCTTTGTTGAAACGGTTATTTTTAATACGGCACTCATAAGACGAAAAATCCGTAACACTGACCTTATGCTGAAATCCTTTCAGGTGGGAACAGAAAGCAAAACCGATATAATAATCTGTTATCTTGACGGTATCGTGGATAAAAAACAGCTTGACATTCTCACAAAAAGACTTAACGCAATTAAGGTTAAAAACCTTGCCATGAGTCAGGAAAGTCTTAAGGAATGTCTTATACCCGGTCAGCATTGGAACCCATTCCCTAAGGTGCGTTACACCGAAAGACCTGATGCGGCGGCAGCCTGCATATATGACGGCAACATTATAATTCTAACCGACGGTTCACCCTCGGCTATGATAATTCCCACAGGCATTTTTGACTTTATTCAGGATATAAACGACTACTATTTTCCGCCATTTATCGGCACATTTATCCGCTTTATAAGAACGGCAGTGTTCACACTGTCAATGCTGTTTATTCCCGTGTGGTATCTCATAACGGAATATCACGAAACCCTTCCTGACTTTCTGAAATTTATGCTGATAGAAGAGCCTTACACAGTGCCGCTGATAACCCAGCTGCTTATAGTGGAGTTTGTTATTGACACCCTGAGGCTCGCCTCGCTGAATACTCCAAGCGCTCTGAGCAGCTCTTTCAGCGTTGTCGGCGCTTTGGTACTGGGTGAGTTTGCGGTGCGCTCGGGCTGGTTCGTTTCAGAGGTAGTTCTCTTTATGGCTTTTGTGGCCATATCGAATTTCACACAGCCCAGCTACGAATTAGGCTACGCAATAAAGATATCCAGAACAATTATATTGATCCTTTGCGGACTGTTTAAGATATGGGGATTTGTTGCAGGGCTTGTTATGGTGTGCCTTGTCATTGCCTTTACAAAAACTCTCGGAGGCTACACTTATCTTTATCCTATCATTCCCTTTAATTGGAAGGCGCTGAAAAGTCTTCTTTACCGTCAGCCTATTGAGAGTAAATTCAAATAAAAAACAGGACTGCCATTTTCCGGCAGTCCTTTAAAATTATTCGAGTGTGTTGAGTATGGCTTTAAATTCATCAAGGGTGTAGTTGTCAGCGATAAAGATGTAGTATAAATCATCATATACAAAGGTGGCAGTTAATCTTTCTTTTTGCCACTCTAAAGTATAAATAACGGCGCTTACGGATAGGCTTTTCAATTCATAGGTTTCAACATATGTTTTTTCTCCTGCAACATCTTTACCTTCGATAAACGGGAGAATATAACCTTCCTCTGCATCCGTGCTGAGGATATCCACACTCATATTGATATTTTTATTTTTACTTTCTTTTATAAAGTCAGGACACCATAAGCTGACTGTTGCAACATCGTCATTTTTATAGTTTACATTTGCATCATAATTATAATCGATGTTGTCGGGAGCAAGCTCACTGTCTAAAAATTCAAAGCCTAATAAAGCTTCAACCTCAGCTCTTTTCATGGGTATCATCGGCTCACCGTCACCAGGTACGGGCAAGCCGTCGGGGAGCTCTTTAAAAAATGCCTTGTCACTTACAATAACCTGAGTTTCCTTGCCGTCTTTATCGAAAAAGCTTATTACCGATTCCCAGTCTGTCAGTGTGGCACCTGCATAAGCTGCACCGCTGAAAACAAGGCAGCCTATAATTATTGCCGCTATAGCTAAACGGCTTAAAGGTCGTTTGATTATTTTTCTTTTAGTCATATCATAGTTTTCCGCTTCTTCTATGAATTTCACATCTATACTGTTCATAGCTGCGGATAAATCCTCCTTTTTCATATTTTGATACCTTCTTTCTCTAAATGATTCTTGAGTGACTTTCTCATTCTGTTAAGTTTTACGGAAACATTGTTTTCTGTCAGATTCACTCTTTTTGATATTTCGGCTACACTGTCGCTGAAGTAATAACGTCTGACAAAAATTATTCTGTTAACCTTGCTCTGTGCTTCAAGAAAGCTGTTTATTAGGCTTGTTATTTCATCTGACAAAAGCTCTTTTTCTATTGTGTCCTCGCTCGGAAGGCAACCTTCGAGCTCCTGCAAAGCCACATCATAAAAGCTGTTGCGTTTCTTTGCAGTGTTGCTGTGAAAGCGCTTAACAGCATTGTTTCTCACAATACGTAACAGATAAAACTTTAAATTATCGGGCTTCTGAGGGGGGATAGTATTCCATATGCCTAAATAAGAATCATTTATACATTCAAGTGCATCCTCTTCACTGCCGAGGATATTTATTGAAATTTTTTTGCACAGCTTTTCATATTTATCGGACAGCTCAGTCAGTGCCTGCTCTGAGCGCTCAAAGAACAACTCTACGATTTTGCTGTCTTCCAAAATATCACATCCTTTCTGCCCTCATTCATATACTACGGTTTTACGGTGAAATCTTACATAAAAAAAGAAAAAAGGTGACAACTGATTGTCACCTGTATTTTTACAGCATAAAATCCTCAGCGGTGTAATCGCTTCTGAGAGTTATCTTCTGCGGCACGCGTTTTAACGGGTCATACTTATATTTTCTGCAGAAATCGTCAGGCTCTTTTACGCCTTTCTTTTCGCACAGAACGTTCATTTTATCGTCGGTCAGTGTGCCGTAAGCACAGTTGGCACATTTTTTAGAATAGTTCTTTTCGCTGAATAATTTCTGTTTCATCTTTTTCACCTGTCAAATTTACTGAATATATTTTATCACAAGCTAAGATAATTTTCAACCTTGAAAGATGATTTTATTTATCTGTTTAATATGGGTGTACCCTTTTCATCGAAAACAACCTTCTTAATTCTTGCATGACGGCAGGGGTCATAGAGAGATTCTTCCATATAGGTGCCGCATTTGCCTTCAAGATGTGACGCAGGACGTGAGTGATAAACAAGAAGCAAATCGCCATTTTCGTCTGTGACAAAGCTGTTATGTCCGGGGCCTGCCTCACCGGGCAGATCTTTTGTCTGAAGCACAGGGTGGGGGAGCTTAGTCCAGGAGCTTATATCCATAAGGTCACTGTCATTGTCGGCACAAAGCCGACCCATACAGTATTCTGCCCCGGTACCTGAAGCTGAGAAGAAAACATAAATCCTATCTTCGGTTTTAAGCACACTTGCACCTTCATTGACACGGAAAACAACCTTTTCCCAATCATATTCGGGTTTGGTCAGAAGTATGGATTTGCTTATGAGCTTGTTGGGCTCTGTAGGGTTGATCTCAGCCATAAACAGTGAGGAATCGCCGATGCTTTCGGCCCAGATAAGATAGTGCCTGCCCTTATGCTCAAAGTAGGTCATATCAAGCGAAAAGCTGGTGAAAGATTGGGTGTCACCTTCGGCTGCTTTCATTTTGCCAAGCTCCTGCCAGGTGCCGTCTATGGGGTCGCCGTCGCACATAAGAACATAGGGTCTGATATTCCAGATATTATCACTGTCACCTGCGGCAAAAAAGATATACCACTTGCCGAGAATGTTGTGAATTTCCGGCGCCCATATGTGCTTTGCCATAATGCCCTCACTGTGAGCAGTCCACACTGTGTGCTCTTCGGCATCACGAAGACCGATAACGGTTTTGCTTCGTCTGAGAATAATTCTGTCATAGCCCTT
>JAZNUW010000013.1:0-16375 GCA_045592465.1 Acutalibacteraceae bacterium
AATATATAATAAAAGGAGAATCACTATGCTAAAAAAGATTTCAACAGACAAAGCACCTGCTGCTATCGGACCTTATTCACAGGCTATAATGGCAAACGGCTTTCTTTTCACATCGGGTCAGATTCCCATTAACCCTGCAACAGGCAACGTTGATGCTCAGGGTATCACTGCTCAGGCTGAGCAGGTTATGGTTAACTTAAAGGCAGTGCTTGATGAAGCAGGCACAAGCTTTGACAATGTGGTCAAGACCACCTGCTTTATTGCTGATATGGGCGATTTCGCAGCCTTTAACGAGGTTTATGCCAAGTATATTACCTCAGCACCTGCAAGAAGCTGTGTGGCTGTCAAGGCACTTCCCAAGGGTGTGCTCTGTGAAGTAGAGGTAATCGCAGCAGTATAAAACATCAACGTGTTTTTGATTCTTTTTCCACGTCAGGAAAAAGAATGCCTGTCCGGCGAGGACAATAAAATAATAAAGACCTGCAGGAACAATCTTGCAGGTCTTGTTTCATATTTAGTGATTAATAATATTTTATATTACGCTCACCGCACGGTTGCTTATTATACCGGTGCGGGGCCGGGATTTTCATTTGTGATGCGCAGAATGAATCTGAACATTGCGCCAAGCCAACGGAAAAGAGCTGCAAGCTTAGTCCAGATTGTGCTTTCCTGACCGACAGCTGTGTCGTCCCAGAGAGTTTCGTCTTTGTTATCATCCACAAGGGGAACAAGATAATCATCTGCGTTATGAACGTCGCTGTCATATTCATCAGGTGTGAGTGTGAAGAGCATAAAGCGCTCATAAACTGTTTTATCCTTCAGTGTTGCAACAGTTTCGTTTTTGCCCCAACAGAAGTTTTCAACAAGTCTTTCTTCAACAGAAAAATCGTCGTGGATAGCATTCTTGATTACCCATACTGTGTCGGTAGGTGCAAAATATGAGGTTGAAAGGTCAACCTGCTTGTCGGCTGAAATGAAGTCGCCGTAGCCCTTTTCAATTCTTTCAGCTATGTAAGCATCGGTAAGGGTTTCACCAACGAGGCTGCAGGTTGCGCCTGCTGTTGCGCTTTCAAGTGAAATGAGGCCGTCTGCAAGCTTATTCTGTGATTCGATGAAAGGATAGTGCTGATAGCCGTACTTTGCCACTGTGCCGAAGTGAGTACCCTTAGCCTTGCATTCGTCAATGATGTTGAACATCTGTGAAGAAACTTCTTTGTGGAACTTATCCATTATTCCGATCATAACTCTGTATTCTTCATACATTTCATCACCGGGCTTGCCGAAAACATAGTCTCTTGCTTCTTCATAATATTCAGGCTTGATGCTGCCCCAATAGCCGGGGAAGGAGCCGTAAGATGCAATAGCAAGCTTGGGCACAAGACCGCCTGCGATAACTGCATAAAATTCTTCGGCTGAATCGAAAACCTGATCGGCTACAGTTGTTTCTCTGAGAAGCTCATAGGTTGTGAAAACCAGCTCATTTACCATTACAGCCATATCGCCAAGGCCGTCGAATGAAGCCTCATCGGGATCCATATACTGGTCAAGGAAGCGCTGCATACCGTTTGAGTCAAGGTCAATTTTGCCTCTGAAGGCGTCTGTGAAAACGTCACAGCCAAAGGCAACTGTTGTGTCAAACATTACGTTTTTGATATAAGGCTTAGTGCCTGCTGCAAGCTTGTCCAGGTACATATCAAGATATGCAAGCACAGGGGTACCGCCAAGGCAAAGACCCACAAGGTTAATCTCATCTGAGCCTGTGACTCTCATAACGTCAGCGATATATGCGTCAAGCTTTTCTGCAGTGTCATAGGGAGAAAGACGCCAGTCATAGTAGAAGGTGTATTCACCCATGTTATAGCGGTCGGGTTCGCCGCCCCAGCCGATAGTGTTGTAACGTCTTCTTTCAGCATTGGTTGCCTGAGCTGAAGGGTCAATCTGAGTGCCGTCAATGGGATTTCCGCTGCCGTCAAGCAGAGCCTCGTCAAACAAGGGAAGAACTGCCTGATAGAAAGCCTCGTAATAGCCGTCATAGTTGCCTGTGAGCAGACCTGTCACAAGGTGAGGGAATATAACATCGATAATTGAATCGATAAGCTTATCTTTATCTCCCTCTTCATCACCGAGAGAAACGGGCCAGACAATCTTTTCTCCTGTTTTGTCATAAATGTCTGTGCCGTCACCGCGAAGCAAGATAATGGGAACCTTTTTGCCGTCTGCCATTGCAGCACTTGCAGGAAGAGCAAGTGAGAATGTCATAATTAGAACCAATAAAAGTGAGATGATTTTTTTCATAATAAAACCTCCATATTATTATGCGTTTTATAAGCATTTCCATTATAGCACACTATATTGTGTTCTGTGAAGTAATTTTTAAAATTTTTATTAAAAAGAATAACACAAGAATAATCGAAAGCTATACGGTTAATATTTTGTGAATTTGAAATTAACAAAACTTAAAAAACACCGAATTAGATTATTGACAAGTTTTGCGGTATAGTATATAATGAAATCACAATAAACAAGGAGGAAAATATTATGAATAACGAAGTTTCAACAGTTGAAGTTACAGAAAATCCCCAGCCTGATTGGTCACTTCTTATGTTCTGGGAGGACATCACAGCTCTTGTTCAGAAGCTTTTTGAATTCTTAAAGTCAATTTTCTAATCTTAAAAAAGCAGCTTACGGCAGCCTTCGGGTTGCCGTATTTTTTTCTATGGGGGAGCTTCTTCCGTGGGGGAGTCTGTGCAGGCGGCTCCATACCCGAATTTCATTCGGGTCGGCGACGCGTCGCCGCAAAATCGCAGGGCGATTTGATGGAGCCGCCCCCAAGTCAGCAGAATTTTCCCTGATTTATACAATTTTTAATGGAACTTTAATTAATTATGTGATAGAATATACCTGTAGATTAATTCGGGTGGTGACAATATGCGAATACTTATAGCAGAAGATGAAAAGTCCCTCAACAGAATATTGGTCAAGCAGTTCACTAAAGCAGGCTACAGTGTTGACAGCTGCTTCGACGGTGAAAGTGTGTTTGACTATCTTGCAGGTGCCTCTTATGATGCATTGGTGCTGGATGTTATGATGCCCAAACTCAGCGGCTTCGAAGTGCTGGAGAGAATGCGAAAGGGTGGGGATGATACGCCTGTTATTTTTCTGACGGCAAAAAGCGATATAGAGGATAAGGTTTTCGGCCTTGACAGCGGAGCTAACGATTACCTGACAAAGCCCTTCTCTTTTGAGGAGCTTGCTGCCAGGGTGCGTATGATAACCAGAAAATCAACGGGCAACACAACAAATCTTTACACTGTGGGTGATCTGAGTGTTGACACAAAAAGCCGTGAGGTGAAAAGAGGGGGCAGAGCTATCGAGCTTTCCTCCAAAGAATATGCAATACTCGAATGCCTCATAAGAAATGCGCGTACTGTTATGAGCCGCGAGCAGATTGAAAACAGCGTGTGGAACTATGATTATATGGGCGGTACCAATGTAATTGACGTATATATCAGATATCTTCGCAAAAAAATTGATGACGGCTTTGAAACAAAGCTTATCCATACCGTGAGAGGAGCAGGTTATGTGCTTAAAGAGGATGTTTAATGCAAAATCACTGAGATTCAGAATTAATATGTGGTACACAGTGCTTATATGCTTTTTATCTGTGCTGCTTATTGTTCTTATCAGTATAATGGGAAGAAATGCTCAGCACTCGGAGGCTCAGCAGAATCTTATCAGAAATGTTGAAAGAAATATAGATGAAATCGAAACTGAAAACGGTTTGCTTGATATTGAATCGGACTTTGCCTTTAACAATGACGGAGTAAGCATTATAGTTTTTTCTTCGGCAGGTGAAATAATAGGCGGAGCCTATCCTGAGGGTGCTGCATTTGAAGAACCCCTGGAAAACGGAGAAACAAAAACCGTGGTGTCAGACGGCAAGAAGTGGTTTATCTATGACAGCATTATCGAATTCAGCAAATATGAGTATAAAATAAACGGTGAAACAGGGGAGGTCTTTTCAAGCGAAAACGAAGCTATTGACAGCTTTGTGCCTTTTGAAGAGAATCTGGACAGAAAGGGTGCCGACTGCAAAATAACCTACCGTCAGGCATTCGACATTGCCCTTGAAGACAGCGGAGTTGGTGCGGACACCTCAACGCTTATTATGGCAAGAGTATATGAATATTACGATGTGCCTATGTATGAGATTGAATTTTATTCCTCACAGAAGGCTTATGATGATATATGGGTCAGAGGCATTATGAAATCTGACAGTGAAGACGGTATATGGGATACCATTACAGTGCTCGCCCTGCTTGCGTTGCCCTTGTTTATTGCTATAGGGGCAGTTATAGGTGACGGAATTGCAAAAAAGTCTCTGCAGCCCCTGAAGCAGCTTAATGAAACTGTCAGTCATATCCAGAGCGGTGATGATCTGACAAAACGCATAACTGCAGGCGACAGTGACCCGGATATAAACTCGCTTGCAGAAAATTTCAACAGGATGTTTTCAAGGCTTCAGGCTTCCTTTGAGGCGCAGAGGCATTTCACATCTGATGCTTCACATGAGCTTCGCACTCCTGTTGCGGTGATTCTTGCCGAAAGTGAATATCAGCTTTCTGAAGAGGGTCTTAGTGACGATGCAAAAGAAGGCTTCGAAACAATATATAAGCAGGCATCCTCAATGCAGAATCTTATTTCACAGATGCTTCATTTCACACGAATGGAGCAGGGTAGCCTTGCCACTGAATTTTCAAGGGAAAATATGAGCCTTCTGGTTGAAGAGGTGTGTGAAAACATCGGCAGGGTACAAAGCAGAAATATAAGCATAATCACAGATATTCAGCCCTCTGTTATGATGAATATGGATGTGGGACTTATGACAAGCCTTTGCAATAACCTTGTCAGCAACGCCGTGAGGTACGGTAAAGACGGCGGCTTCGTCAGGGTCAGCCTTAAAAAGGACGAGGATAAAACAGTGCTTTGTGTTGAGGATAACGGCATCGGCATTTCGAAGGAAAATCTTGAAAAAATATGGCTGAGATTTTTCCGCGTTGATAAAGCACGTTCCAGAGAAGAGGGCTGCAGCGGCCTGGGTCTGCCTATGGTCAAGCAGATTGCCGCTATTCACGGCGGTGAGGTTTATGCTGAAAGCGAAGAAAATGTGGGAAGTAAATTTACCGTTATTTTCCCTGAGGATATTGGAAAAACAAAGAATCAGTGATATAATGATAAAAAATTGAATTTTGGAGGAGAAAAATATGACTGCTGAAAATCAGAAATCCCTTGAAAATTATCAGGCGATAATAAGAATGAAGACAATATCAGATAAACAGGGCAATTTTGACAGAGAGGTTTTTGACGCTTTTCTGCCTGCACTCAAAGAAATGTACCCTGCCGTTTTCGGCAAGGTCGAAGCACAGCTTATGAATGAATACGGCATTGTGCTTCACTGGAAGGGCAAAAACTCAGCACTTCAGCCCGTTGTGCTTATGGGTCACTATGATGTTGTGTCTGATGAAAATCAGCAGTGGGAGCATCCTGCATTTGAGGCTGAAATTCACGACGGCTATGTCTGGGGCAGAGGCTCAATTGATAACAAATGTGTTTTCACAGGCATACTTGAAGCAATGGAAAGACTTGCCAAAACTGATTTCGTGCCCGAAAGAGATATCTGGTTTGTTGCAAGCAACTGCGAAGAGGTTGCGGGCGAAACTGCAAACATAATTGCAAAGTGGTTTGAGGATAATAACATAAAGCCCTGGTTCGTGCTGGATGAGGGCGGTGCAATTATGAAAGAATTGCCTATGGGCATCAAGACTCCCTTTGCTATGGTGGGCGTTTCAGAAAAAGGCTGGGGTACCGTTAAAATAACAACAACTAAGCCCAAGGCCTGTGAAAAGCTTGTGGCAGCACTCGGCAAGCTTGAAAAATCACCGATGCCTGCACAGATGACTCCTGCACTTGAGGGAATGCTGGGCTGCTTTGCAGACTATGTAGGTGCACCTCTGAGCTTTGTGTTTAAAAATCTTGCAGTGCTCAGACCTGTGGTTAAAAAGGCTATGGAAAGCACATCTGAAACTGCTGCTATGATAAGAAGCACTTACACCATCACAGCTATTGATGCAGTGCATCCTGAAGGCAAAATTGCAGAAAAGGCAACGGCAACACTCAAGCTGCGTATCGCTCCTCACGACAGCTTTGAAACGATGTTTGCTCACATAAAGAGTGTGCTTGGTGACAGTGTTGAATATGAGTGCGACAACATTCTTAATCCGCCTCCGGTTTCAGACCACAACACACAGTCCTTCGACTATATCAGATCCGTTGTCAATAAGGTCTTCCCCGGTGTAGGTGTATCACCCTTTATTCTCGATGCCTTCACAGATTCAAGGTCCTTCAAGAATATCTGCAAGGAAATTTACCGTTTCGGTGCTTTCAGCATTGATAACGCGCAGTTCGCATCAGTGCATAATGCAAATGAAAAGCTGGGTGTAGATGTTTTCCTTAAAAGCATAGATTTCTATGAGGAATTTATCAGAGGTATAAAATAATGAGTAAAATTAAAAGCAGTCAGGATTTTTCCTGACTGCTTTTTTACAGCTTGCTTACTGTTAATTTTCAAGGTCGGTGCTTATTTCATAAAGTCTTTTATAAACTCCGTCTTTCTTTATCAGCTCTTCGTGAGTGCCCTGCTCTTCAATGCCTTTGTCTGTGAGCACGATTATACGGCTGGCGTTGCGTATGGTTGAAAGTCTGTGAGCAATTGTGAAGGTTGTTCTGCCCTTTGTCAGCTCTGCAAGTGACTTCTTTATAAACTGCTCACTTTCGTTATCAAGAGCCGAGGTTGCCTCGTCAAGCACAATAATCGGGGGATTTTTCACAAACACACGTGCTATGCTGATTCTCTGCTTCTGACCGCCTGAAAGCATAACGCCTCTTTCACCTATATAGGTGTCATAGCCCTGAGGCAGACTCATAATGAAATCGTGAGCGCCTGCTCTCTTTGCAGCTTCAATAGCCTCTTCTCTTGTGGCTGAGGGTGCACCGTAAAGAATATTTTCCATAACACTGCCTGAGAAAAGATATACATCCTGCTGCACCACGCCGATAGCCTGTCTGAGAGATGAAAGGTTAAGCTCGTTTATATCCTTGCCGTCAAGGGTGATGACGCCCTCTTTAAGCTCATAAAAACGTGAAATAAGACTGCACATTGTTGTTTTGCCGCCGCCTGAGGGGCCGACAATTGCTATGTTTTCGCCCTGCTTTATGTCAAGGCTCAGATTAGCCAGTACGTCGCCCTTTTCTTCCTCATAGCTGAAGGTGACATTTCTGAAGCTGATGTCACCGCGTACCTTGTGAAGCTCCTCACCTGAGGTGTAGCCCTGCTCTGAGGGTACCTCCATAACCTCTGCGAAGCGCTCAATGCCGGTCATACCCTTTTCAAACTGCTCAGTGAATTCAACAATTCTCTTTATTGCAGCTATGAGCATGCCTATATAAAGAAGATAAGCCGTCATATCTGCGGCAGTGATTTTGCCTGTTATGAGGAAATATCCGCCAAGAAGAATCATTACAACGTACATAAGGCCGTCAAACATTCTCACAACACTGTTGAGCCTTGCCATATATTTATATGATGCCTTCTGCACCTGAGCGAATTCTGTGCTGCGGGTGTTGAACTTATCCTTTTCTGTCTGCTCGTTAGAGAAGGATTTCACCACTCTTATGCCAAGCAGAGAGGTTTCTGTCTGTGCGTTGACCTCACCTGCAATAACGCGTCTTTCCTTGAAAACGGTGCGCATCTGACGGCGGAAATAAAGAGTACCGTAAAAAATCAGAGGTATTGCAATAAAGGTTGAAACCGTCAGCAGAGGGTTGATTGTGGCAAGAATAATGAAGGAGGCCACCACCTTGATGCCTGCAATAAAAAATTCCTCGGGGCAGTGGTGGGCAAACTCAACCACATCAAAAAGGTCAGTGGTGATTCTTGACATAAGCTGACCGACCTTAGTTTTATCAAAATAGCTGAAGGGCACTGTCAGCAGGTGAGCGAACATATCCTCACGCATATCCTTTTCGATTTTAACGCCCATTCCGTGGCCTATATAAATCATATAGTACCCTGCCGCCATATCGATGATTTTCAGCACCAGATAAACTGCAGCAAGTGAAAGAATAAGCTCGAAGGTGAGAGCCGAAATATCTGTGGTTGCGATGCTTGTTATTTCTCTGACTATCATAGGCAGCACGATTTCGCAGCCTGTTGTCAGTGCGGCACAGAAAAGGTCAAGGGCAAGCACTGCCTTATGCTTTCTGAAATAGGGGATAAAGTGTTTTTTGAGCATTCCTTTTTTAATTGATTTTTTCATAGAGTCACCTGATTCTTAGTTCTGTGAGGCTGCCTGAGAGTGATATTTTTCACGAAGAGCCTCAAGGGTTCCCTGTCTGTCAGAGAATTTTTCTACCTCAGCCATAATGATTTTTGCGCCGATGAGAGCTTGTTTGTCATAATCGTCTTTGTTTCTGATGATTTTTTCAGCCTGTTCAATATCGTTCATTGTGTCCATAAGAGATTCCTGCGAAAGCTCGCCGTTAAGCGCATCGTCAAAGAGGGCACGTACCTTGAGGGCTTTGATCATACTGCTTCGTTTATTTTCGTCAAGGTCATAGAAAAGATAGGGAACAATTGAAAGAAGGGTGCCGATAATGCTGCAGATGATAATTGTTTTGACAACAGGGTTTCTGAAATCGGCATTATAAAGGTCGCTGTAATTATTTGTAAGACCGAGATTTTTAAGTATAAAAGGAATGGCATAGCCGGTAACAAGTGAAATAGCCGAGGTGAGAAGAGGGCCTGTCTGACCGATAAAGCCTTCAAGTCTGTCACCTGTTTTATACTGCTGATAATCCATCATATCTGCATTCATGGCAGGGATATATATAATGGAAAGTGCGCCTACCATATCCTTAAGGAAGATGAAAAGAAAAACAAGAATAAAGTTTTTGTAGCAGGTGAGCATCATTATCAGGCAGAATACCTGAGCTGAGAGTGAAAACAGACAGATTTTCTTTTTGCCGAATTTATTCATAAGCGGAGCGGCAAGAGCCATACCGGGAGTGGAGGCTTCACCCTTGATAACAACCATAAGGGCATAGAGTGAAGAGTTGTTCATTCCGTAATAGAATATCCACTGAAAAATATATCCTGCACCGCCCGAAAGGAAGCCGAGCCATGATGAGGAATTGATAATCCAGAAATATTTGTTTTTAGCAATTTTCCTGAAGCCTTCTATGAAGCCGACTTTCTGCACATAACTCTTGGGCACAATTATCCTTTCCTGAGTGCCGAAAACACAGAACATACTCACGAAAATGCCTAAAATGCAGAAAATGGGGAAAGCCACTCTGTAGGTGTGAATATCCTCAAGGTCACCGATAAGGGGGAGCACAGGGTTGATAACTGTGGGAGCAAATGAATAAATAATTGAACTTATTTCAATTATCCAGCCTCTTTCGGCAGAGTTGGGGGAGAGAACCTGAACAAGGCCTGCATAAGCTGACTGATAAAAGGGCGAAAAGAATTGCAGAATTGTATAAAAAATAAATACGGTTATACATTTCTGAGAATATCCCATAGTTTCATAGGGCATATAAACAAAGGCAGTGGCAAATATTGCCGTAGGAAGCCCCATATATAATATGTATGGTCTGAATTTGCCCATTTTGCTTCGGGTGTTATCAAACATCATAGCTCTTGCCGGAGCAATGAGGAAGCCGAGGATAATAGAGAGGGCATTCATTGTCTGCAGGTCAATTGCTTCGATGCCTATTGAAGCGCCCACAATCATACTGCCTGCATTAAGGGTTATCTGACCCACAAGTGAATATATGAAATATACACCTGCACCGCCCACTGAATAGGCGGCAATTTCCTTGAAGGGAACATATTTGCCTTCGGGAGGCTTTTTCCAATAGCTTTTTCCTTCACGTAGCTTGCCTTTGGCAAAAGCGATACCTTGCTTTATTTTTGACATAGCCTGTTTCTCCTTTTATATATGGGTATTATAACGAAGCCGGCAAAGCAGTCCGGGGCTGCATCTGACAGTTTGAAGTCAGAAAGCAAAAAGGAGCCTCCCGGCTCCTTTTTTATCTTAGCCGAAGAATGCGGCGTGTACTGCTGAAACAGCCTTGTCAGCAAGTGTCTTGTCAATAAGAACACTGATTGTGATTTCACTTGTTGAAATCATGCTGATGTTGATGCCTGCCTCATAAAGAGCGCCGAACATCTTTGAAGCTGTGCCTGAGTGTGACTGCATGCCTGCACCGACAATTGAAACCTTAGCAACTGTTGTGTCGCTTGAAACAACTGCGCCTTCCATTGAGAAGATGTCATTGAGAATTTCAACAGCTTCTTCTGCGTGTGATGCTGCACATGTGAAGGAAATATCCTTTGTGCCGTCACGGCCTACTGACTGAAGGATAACGTCGATGTTGATGCCCTTCTGAGCAAGTCTTGAGAACATCTTGAATGCGTTACCGGGGATGTCCTTCATGCCTACAACTGAAATTCTTGCGATGTCTGTATCTTTAGTTACGCCTCTGATTAACATTTTTTCCATGGTTGCTACCTCCCTGACTATTGTGCCGGGTTCTCTTGTAAGGCTTGAGAGAACCTCTAATTCTACATTATATTTTTTTGCCATTTCAACACTGCGGTTGTTGAGAACCTGAGCGCCCAGTGTTGCGAATTCGAGCATTTCATCATAAGTGATGTCTGAAAGCTTCTGTGTGTTTGCTACCTTTCTGGGGTCGGCAGTGTACACGCCTGAAACGTCTGTGAAAATCTGACAACGGTCTGCGTGAAGAGCAGCGGCAATAGCAACTGCACTTGTGTCTGAACCGCCTCTGCCGAGGGTTGTAAGATCGTCGTATTTGTTAAGACCCTGGAAGCCTGCAACGATAACAATCTTTTTCTTGTCGATTTCGCTCTGGAGTCTTTCGGGGTTAACCCTGTGGATTCTTGCTGAGCCGTAAGCTGAGTTTGTGCTGAAGCCTGCCTGCCAGCCTAACAGAGAAATAACGGGATAGCCGAGGCTTTCAATTGCCATTGCAAGAAGTGCAATTGAAATCTGCTCACCTGAGGTCAGGAGCATATCCATTTCTCTTTTTGATGCTCTGGGGTTGATTTCGTTTGCTTTTTCGATTAAGTCGTCAGTTGTGTCACCCTGAGCTGAAACAACAACAACGACACTGTTGCCCTCTTTATATGTGTCTGTGATAATGCGGGCAACATTCATAACTCTCTCTGCGTTAGCAACAGAGGAGCCACCGAATTTCTGAACTATGAGTGCCATATAAATCCTCCTGATTTATGTGAAAATATAATTTGTTGATTAATAATCAGAAACTCTGATTATTGAAAGAGCATTGATGCCGGCTTCGTCGAGAGCCTTGCGAAGGTCGCCTTCTTTGCCGCAGGGTGTGACAAAAGCTGTGACGTTTTCTGCTGCAGCTTCAGCTGTGAGATACTGTACACTGCCGAAAGCCTTTTCGATTGCTGCCTTGTCAGCATTTTCAGCTCTGACATAAAGAGCTGTTTCACAATCGAGATAGCAGGCGAGATAATCGTCTTTCTTGTCGCCCCAACCGAAGAATTTGCGTTCTTTGCTGTTTGCTGCGCAGTCGATAACGTCGCCCACAACGGCAGAAGCAGTTGCAAGTGAGCCTGCGCCCTGACCGTACATAAGCACGTCACCAACCATATCGCCACGCACAAGACATGCGTTGAATACACCGCTGACACCTGAGAGCATGCTGCTGTTTTTAACAAGGCAGGGTGAAACCATAACAAGTGCCTTGCCGCAGGGAAGCTTCTTAGCTCTTGCGATAAGCTTGATAACACAGTCATATGAAGCGGCAAAAGCCACATCCTCGAGAGTGATTTTTGAAATACCCTCACTGTAAACACCGTCGGGATAAACGTGTGAGCCGAAGCAGAGTGAAGCGAGTATGCAGATTTTTCTCATAGCGTCAAGACCTTCAACGTCTGCTGTGGGGTCTTTTTCTGCATAGCCCTTATCCTGAGCAATTTTAAGCGCTTCGTCAAAGCTCATGCCGTCCACTATCATTTTAGTCAGAATAAAGTTTGATGTTCCGTTGAGAATGCCTGCAACTTCACTTATTTTATTGCCTGCAAGGCAACGGCTGATGGGTCTGATAATGGGGATGCCGCCACCGACAGATGCCTCGAAAAGGAAGTTGACATTGTTTTCTCTTGCAAGGGTGAGAAGCTCATAGCCTCTTGTGGCAACAAGCTCTTTATTTGAGGACACGACATGCTTGCCTTTTTTCAGACACTCTGAAACGAAGGTGAAAGCAGGGTTAACACCACCCATTGTTTCAACAACGATATCAATGCTGTCATCTGAGAGAATATCCTCGAAATTCTTTGTGAGAATATCTTTATATTCGCTGTCGGGGAAATCTCTGATGTCAAGTATGCGTGTAACCTTAAGAGTAACATTGCTGTTTTCTTCAATTGATTTACAGTTGTTTTTGATAACTTCGGCAACGCCTGAGCCGACAACGCCGAAGCCTAAGATTGCTACATTCATTGTTTTTACTGCCTTTCTACACCCGAGGGTGTGAAAATATACAATATATAATACCACAAAAAAACGTTTAATTAAAGTGTTTTGAAAAAAATTTTTTATTTTGTTAAATACATTGATTTTATGTAGAACTTAGGTTAATATAATATATATAAATAACAAAAATATAAAGGAGAGAGCTGAATGACAGACGTTGAAAGAAAACGTAAATGGATAATCAATGTTGCATTTTATGCAATGCTGCTGGTTCTTGGTTATCTTTTTTATAAATATGCCTTTGGTGTTTGCTTCCCTATATTGTTTGCTTTTGTTATAGCAGTCATACTGCAAAGGCCGAAAAATTTCATAATAAACAAGACTTTTCTGAAAAAAGGCCTTGCATCAACTGTATGTGTCTTCGGCTTGCTGCTTATTGCCGCTGCCGTTATAGTGCTTATAGGCGTAAGAGCTGCAGAAGAGGTCAAGGGCTTTATAAATTATCTGATGCTGCAGTTTCAGAATATTGACACCGTTATAAACACTGTTGAAACCTCGGTGCTGGGCTTTGTCGGCAGACTTCCCGATTTTATAAGCGAAAATGTTTCTGAGAGCATTGCCACTATTTTCACACAGATTCGTGAGTTTGTTGCAGGCACAAGCACTCAGCTTCCCGAACAGATAACCGGCGGACTTTCAGACTCCTTTAATCTTTCGTGGATTACCACTCCCATTACGGGTGTTATTTCAACCGCAAGCCGTATTCCCTCAATTTTAATCGGCATCGTTGTGACTATAGTCTGTGCCTGCTTTATGACAGCAGACTATGATATAATATCAAATTTTGTTTACTGTCAGTTCCCCGAAGAAAAGCGCAAGGACGTCACCAGAGCCAAGCAGCTTCTCAAGCTTAATCTCGGCAAAATGGCAAAGGCATATATACTCATTATGCTTGTCACCTTCACTGAGATTTTTATCGGACTTACGGTACTTAAGCTCATAGGCGTTTTCCAGTCAAGCTATATTGCCGTTATCGCAGTGGTTACCGCAATTGTTGATGTTATACCCGTTCTCGGTACGGGCACAGTTGTGCTTCCCTGGGCAGCCTACAGCCTGATTGTGGGCGATTACGGCATGGCAATCGGTCTTATCGTGATTTATGTAACGGTAACGGTTATCAGACAGATAGTTGAGCCGAAGCTCGTTGCAGGTCAGCTGGGACTTCCGCCATTTATGACACTTATTGCCATGTATCTCGGCCTTAAAATCTTCGGTGTGCTTGGCGTGTTCATTCTTCCCATTGTGATAATTATGCTCAAGCTTCTCAACGATGAGGGCATAATAAATCTGTGGAAATCTCCGTCAAGAGTGCTGGCTGAGAAACAGGCTCAGGCAACTGTCGATGAGGCCCAAAAGGCAGACAGCGCATCACAGCCTGATGAGGAATAAATTTTGAGTACAGACGCGGGGCAGCAGCTCTGCGTCTTTTAATTTTTTGACAATTTCTGCAATAACTTCTGATTTTTGCGGTGTATATAGGTGAAAGGAGGATGAATATGAAGGATATCGATATCATAAAGCTTTACTTTGACCGTTCAGAAAAAGCCATTGACGAAACAAATATGAAATACGGAGGCTACTGCAAATGTATAGCCGACAATATTCTTTGCAACGAGCAGGACAGTGAGGAATGTGTCAATGACACCTATCTTCGTGCGTGGAACTCAATTCCCCCCAAGGAGCCTTTGAATCTTCGCACCTATCTCGGAAAAATAACAAGAGGTCTTGCAATAAACCGTTATAAGCTTTATTCTGCCGAAAAAAGAGGCGGCAGCACTGCGGAGCTTGTTTTATCCGAGCTTGAGGGATGCTTGCCGTCGGGCAAAAGTGTTGAAGATTCTCTCGACGAAAAGCTGCTTATAAAAGCAATTGAAGCTTTCCTCAGACGGCAGAGTACCGAAAAGAGAAATATTTTTCTCAGACGTTATTGGTATTGCTCGTCAATAAGCGACATAGCAAAGGATTTTTCCATGAGTGAAAGTAAAGTGACATCGCTGCTTTACCGTCAGCGCCTTAAGCTGAAAGAACACTTAGAAAGAGAGGAAATTATATGAAAGGTGAAGAATTATTTAATGCCTTAGGCAAAATTGATGAGAGATATATTGATGCCGCCGCACCGAAAAAACTGATGTTTTATCAGAAAAATATATTTAAATGGGCAATAGCGGCAGCCGCCTGCGTGTGCCTTGTTGTGGGTGGATACTCTGTTACATCGGCTTTTACGGCAAGAGATCTGCCGAAAATTGAATATGCCATTGTTATTGAAGGGTTAGGCTATGAGGGTACAGACGAAATGTCAATGAAAAACTCTCAGGATATAAACCCTTGGAATGAAGATACAGTTCTGGAAACACTGCCTGTTTATAAAAATCTCTGCTATAATGAGGGCAAGCTGGCCCAGACATATTTTAATGTTATTGAGCTGAAAAAGCAGGCAGAGGAGCTTGCCGACAAGCTGAATATGAAATATTATGACACTCAGGTCAGCGTGAGTGACAGTGAGGAGGTTATAGCTTACAGCCTCACAACAGAAAAGGGTACTGTCAGAGCCTTCCCCAAGGGAAGCAATATAACCGTAAGAGGAAGTGATTTATCTCTGATAGAAAAGCATATGCAGACAGCATATGATAAAAACGGTGACAGCAAAACGGAATCAGGTGTTTATAAGGAATATTCCATAGACGGAGAACTGCTGACAACGAAGACACGATCTTATTATAAGGGCGAAAGCATAACTGAGGATATTATCAGCTTTAATATGCAAAGCCATTATCTCACAGAAAGCGGAAATTATGTCACAGGCAGCAGTGATAATTATCTCAACGCCTCGGAAAAAATAGGGGACTATCCTGTTATAAGTTTCAATAAGGCAAAAGAAAAGCTTCTCAGGGGCGAATATATCAGTTCAGCAGCCGAAAGCTATGTTGAGGGCGGAGAAATCACCGAAGACGTAATAGCAAAAGGGGATCTTATTTATTACACCAATGGCAATCAGGAATATTACCTGCCTTATTACAGATTTTATGTGAAAAGCTATTCGGGCGATAATGCTATACAGCAATATGCTTACTTTTATGTCTGCGCTGTGGCTGACGAATACTTAGGCGAAATCACAGTATTTGACGGAAGTTTTCAGTGATATTGCAGTCCGGGCGGCGGCTCCATACACGAATGAATTCGGGTCGGCGACTTTTGTCGCCGTAAATCGCAAAGCGATTTAATGGACCCGCCGCCCTTTTGCACAGACTCACCTCTTCGCCAGTGCAAAACCTGCCCGCTTCGTAGTCTTCAGTGAAGGCGGACTAAGGCTTTCATATAAAGCAGAAGCTGACGTCTACAGTCAGTGCGCTTTTGCTTACTTTTGTCGCACAGGACAAAAGTATGAGCCCCCGTGGCTTGAACGGAAACGAGATTAACTTTTATATTTAAACTAAAAATAACAGATAAAACTTCCATTCTCGTCAGTGCAACAAACCCGACTTTTCAGCTCGCCTCCTCGCCGGGATAAAAATAAAAGAAGCGCGAGTTTCACCCGCGCTCATAAAACAAAAAGCGGTCGCAGTTTTCACCGCGACCGCTTTATTCTTTATTATTTCGGCAAAGCTTCGCTTTGCATCCGCTCGCCGCTAGGGCATTCTTTTTCCTGCCCCGGGAAAAGAATCAAAAACCCGTTGATTATTCTTTATTCAGTGCCCTGTCTAGTTCGCCACAGATCTTTATTT